>CAKJXT010000113.1 GCA_918219625.1 Bacilli bacterium | reverse complement strand
CAATCCAAATCAGGAAAACAAGTCTCATATAAAAGTCCTTCTAAATCCTTACCTTTATATTCATAAACTACATCATAATCCTTAAACTTCTTTAAATAAACATCCTTACACAATAATAACTTTTCATCTTTATAATCCATAACAACATAATCTAAATCTGGATTAACAGCTAAAGCAACATTCGCAGCTAATGTCCAAGGAGTAGTAGTCCACACTAACATTTTAAAATCTTTATCTAAAACAGGTAACTTAAAAAATACAGCCTTACAAGTAACATCATGATAACTACCTGTCATTTCATGTTCAGATAAAGACGTTCCACACCTTATACACCAAGGCATAGGTTTATAAGTTTCTTTAAGTAATCCTTTTTCATGACATTTCTTTAAAAAATACCATATACTAGTTATATTACTATCAGATAAAGTATAATAAGAATTGTCCCAGTCCATCCATTGTCCTAATCTCTTAGACTGTTCAGTTATAATACTAGAAAACTTCTTAACACGATTAACGCAAGTATTAGTAAAATTCTCTAATCCATAATTTAAAACATCCTTCTTATTCTTAAATCCTAAATCCTTTTCAACTTCTACCTCTACCCATAAACCTTGACCATCAAAACCATTTCTATAATGAGTAATACAACCATTCATAGCTTTATATCTTATAAAGCAATCCTTTAAACTCCTACCAAATGAATGATGTATTCCCATCTTGTTATTAGCAGTTATTGGTCCATCAATAAAACGATACTTCTTCCCATTTTTATTCTTTTCTCTTAACATTTCGAAGCACTTATTATCATTCCAATATTTAAGTACTTCTTCCTCACTTTTGACAAAATCATAATTCTTTAAATTTGCCATAATAATCACCCTTTCCTTCAAGCAACTATAATAAAAGGACTCTTCCTATCATAAATAGAAAAAGCCCTGACTTTTTTATACCACTATTTACAACAATCCATCAATTGCGTCTTCTATAACGGGAAGAACCCGTTGACTCTTACTAAATTCAGAATCACAACAATAGAGTGATATTCATGTTATAAATACTAGTACAGGTTTTTCACTATCTCCTGCTCACTAAAACTTTCAATATAACACTACTGTCTCTATTATAGTCTTTGCTTGCTAAATAAAATACTAACATATTATTTTTAATTTGTCAAATTTGACTTTCAATTTAACTTTCAATAACATTTCCATTTGATACTATTTCAACAACTCTTCCAATCAAATCATCAACAAAAAATTGTTCAACAACCTTATAAATAAAAGTATATTTTTTACCAATATCTTTAAACGACATACCACTACTATATACAGTTTTATTATCCAAAATAATATATCTATCATGAAAATCATTATTATTAATAAATCTTATATTAGAATATTGATTACTATATTTTTTTATTAGAACTTCACTTAAATTTTTAGATATAACAATTATATTTTTATCATAATCCCTTAAAATATCAAGCAATTCTTTATTCGCGTAATTATCAATTATAATAATACTATTATTTGCTTCATTTAATATATCAATAAGAACTGAGTATGCATCATATATTTGTCCCTCATAAATTATTGAATTTAGACTTTGTTTTTCAGATAGTTTATCTAATGATTCTTCTAGTTTTAATATTCTTTTCTCATGATTAACCAATACAGTATCATTCACTATCAAATCTTTTGAAATATACTTTTTCATAGCGACAAAAGCATCCATTATTCTAATACTTATTTCCTCAGCAACCTTTGTTCTAAGAACAGTCGCAAGCATCGCAACACCTTG
>CAKJXT010000112.1 GCA_918219625.1 Bacilli bacterium | reverse complement strand
TGGACAGGAATTACTGTAGTTCAAAATAATGTTATAGGGGTTAGAAATGAAGCAAACATAAAGAAACTAAGAGAGGCAGACCCAATAGAAGATAATTTGTATTATGGAATTCGTCCAGTAATAGAAATAGATCCATCTGAATTATAAAGGTAGAATTTTTCTGCCTTTTTTGATACAATAAAGAAGTGGGTGATAATATGGACATACAAGAACATATAAAGAAAAAACTAAGTTTAGTGCCTAATAAACCAGGGTGCTATCAAATGAAAAATAAAGACGGAATTATAATATATGTTGGTAAAGCAAAAAAACTAAAAAATAGATTAAGCTCATACTTTAGAGGAACTCATACAGGTAAAACTGCTAAACTAGTAAGCGAAATAACTGACTTCGAATACATAATAGTATCAAGTGAGACAGAATCACTTATAATGGAAATAAATCTAATAAAAAAATATGACCCAAAATATAACATTCTCTTAAGAGATGATAAGAGTTATCCATATATCGAACTAACAAATGATGATGTACCAAAACTATCAATAGTAAGAAATCTAAACAGAAAAAAGAATAAAGAACATTTATACGGTCCATTTCCAAATGTAATAGCTGCTAGAAATACAGTAAACTTATTAAATAGAATATATCCTTTAAGAAAATGTAGAACATTTAATAAAAAACCATGCTTATACTATCATATTGGAGAATGCTTAGGTTACTGTACACATAATGTAGAAAAAGTTAAAATAGAACAAATGAAAAAAGATATAATTAGATTCTTAAACGGAGATCATACATTAATAACTAAAAAAATTAGAGATGATATAATAAAAGAATCTGAAAAATTAAACTTTGAAAGTGCAAAAGAACTAAAAGAATTGCTAGACTATATAACAATAACTCTAGCAAAACAAAAAGTTGAAATCAGTGATATGCATTCGATAGATGTATTTGGATACTATGAAGAAAAGGATTATCTAAGCATACAAGTATTCTTTATAAGAGGTGGAAAAATAGTAGAAAGGCACTCTAAAATAATGCCTTTGATAGATGATATTGAAAACGTTCTAACAAGATATATTGCCGAATTTTATAGTAAAGACATATTAACGCCAAAAGAAATATTACTTCCAAATAATATTGATGTAGGAATACTAGAAAATATATTAAAAACAAATATCAAAATACCACAAAAAGGAACAAGAAAATCACTAGTAGAAATGGCAAACAATAACGCTAAAAATGCTTTATCAGAAAAATTTGAATTAATAAAAAGAGATGAACAAAAAACAATTGACGCAAATGAAGAATTAAAGAATATTCTAAAACTAGAAAAATTAGATAGAATAGAAATATTTGATAATGCTCATCTTTTTGGAACATTTAATGTATCAGGAATGGTTGTGTTTAAAAATGGTAGACCATCAAAAAACGACTATAGAAAATTTAAAATATCAATAGATCAAAATGATGACTATGGAACAATGAGGGAAGTAATATATAGAAGATACTTTAGAGTATTAAAAGACAATCTAGAAAGACCAGACATAATAATAGTAGATGGTGGAATAGGTCAGATTAATGCAGCAAGAGAAATAATA
>CAKJXT010000111.1 GCA_918219625.1 Bacilli bacterium | reverse complement strand
AGATTTAATAGTGAATTAAATGATGCCTTAAAAGAATTAGATTTAAATGAAGATATAATTGTAAATGGCAATTTAAATGATGATAATGAGAATAAATTAAGATTAAAAATAATGAAAACATATAGAGGTTATCCAGATGAAGAATTATTTGAAAATTTTCCTAAAATATTTGAATGGAATATAATGAAACTGGATTCTAGCGATATAGATAAAATATATTATATTGATTATGATTATTGGAATGAATTATCTAATAATACATCAAAACCATCAGAAGCAGTAAAGGTAATAAAATCTGGTAAGGAAATATATGAAGTTTCTAATAAACCATTTTTAGATGGTGTAGAATATTTGAAAAATAATAGTTTTCCTCCAGTTATCTTAATTACTTGTAATGATGAAAGATATTTAATTATTGAAGGACATTCTAGAATGACTGTATATGGCTTTATGCCTGATAAATTAGATGGAACACTTGCTTATGTAGGTTATTGTTCTAATGATGATATGAAAAAATATGATGCTAGAATGTTGTCTGGTGAATCTCTTAAAAGTAGAAAATATTAAGAGGTGATAGTATGAATATAGAAAAATTTTGTGAGAAATATTTAGGTAATGTATTAAGTATAACTAGATTATATGGTGGATTAATGCATAAGATGTTTAAGGTTGAAACTGATAAAGGAGTTTATTGTGTTAAGGTATTAAATCCAGAAGTTATGTCTAGAAGTGATGCATATAATAATTTTGTAGTTTCAGAGCATATTTCTCATTTTGTTAAAGATAATGGTATTGATGTTTCTAGCGCAATAGAAATTGATGGAAATTATCTAGTTAAAATGGATGATACATATTATATGGTTTTTGATTTTGTTTTTGGTAAGACTTTAAAAGATGAAGAAATAACTATAGATCATTGTAAAAAAATTGGTAATATTTTGGCTCATATTCATTTATTAGATTATAGAAAGATTGGTTTAGAGTCTAATATTATTGAATATACAAGAGAGTATGATTGGGAAAGTTATATTAGTAATCCTAATTTTTCTAGTATGAGTTATAAGGATGAATTTTTAAAGAATTATAAGAATTATTATGATTTATTAAGAAAAGCTAATGA
The DNA here is from genome assembly GCA_918219625.1 of Bacilli bacterium. The sequence goes on along the minus strand of CAKJXT010000111.1, from coordinate 4,620 downwards.
ATGTTTTAATAAAACAAATGTTAATCAAGCTCTTTGTCACTCGGACATGGATCCTAAGAATGTTATGTGGAGTGATAGACCTATTATTATTGATTGGGAGAGTGCGCATGTTGCGAATCCTGAAAGAGAGTTATTAGAAGATGCTTTATGTTGGTCCGGATTTTTAAGTAATAATTTTTCTTCTGATAAGTTTTTATCTGTTTTTAGAGAATATTTTAATTATAGAAAAGTTGATGTTGATTGGTATAGTGTTATATATGGTAATCTGGTTGGTAGATTAGGATGGTTAAAGTATAATTTAGAGAGAAGCTTAGGTATTGTTTCTAATGATTTAGAAGAAATGGAATTAGCTTGTAATGAAGTAATTAAAACCATCGATGAGATTAATAGATATTTAGATTTGGTTAATACAATGGAAGGATTAATTAATTCTTTAAAAACTGAGGATATAATTAATACTATTATTTCAAAATATGATATGTTAAAGGGATTAGATTGTAAATTTATTAATAAAGGTTTTACTAATACTATATATTCTATTGGTGATTATATAGTTAGAATTTGTACTAATACTGATAATGAGGCTAAGTTTAAGAATGAAATTGATTATTATTTAAAAAATAAGGATAATCCTTATATTCCTAAATTATATTATTTTAGTACTGATAAGGATGATGTTCCTTATTATTATGAGATTATTGAAAAGATTAATGGAGTTCCTTTATATAGCATATGGTATACTTTTTCAGAAGAACAAAGAGAAGATGTCATTAGACAATTATGTTTAATAATGAAGTCATTTCATAAAAATGTGGGACCTAAACGTGATTGGATTTCAGAGAATAAAGATAAGTTTTCTTCTTTATATTCTAAGGCTAAAGAAAAGGGTATTTTTGATAAAGAAGAATGTGATCTTATTGATTATGCATTTTCTAAGTTTGATAGATATTTAGATTCGTCTACTTTTGTTTTGGTTCATAATGATTTACATTTTGATAATGTATTTTATTGTGATGGAGATATTAAAGTAATTGATTTTGAAAGATCTATGTATGCTCCAGCTGATTATGAGTTGTCTATTATTTATAACATGGTAAGAAAGCCTTGGAAGTTTGCTTCTTTAGAGGATGAAAAGAATGTTGATATGAGTCAATATTCATATATTATGACTTATATTGAGAAGTATTATTCTGAATTAATTAATGTTCCTAATTTATATCAACGTTTAGCGATCTATGACATGATTTATTATCTAAGACATTTATTAAATTACCCTGATAGTAAGGAACTTAAGAATGATGTTATATTTAGTTCAATAATTGTTGCTTTAAAGGATGAACTTAGTTTTGATAATTTAAAGAATCCTAGAGATTTAATGGATTTTATGAATATTAATATTAACTATGGATGGGTTGATGTATATGGTAATAAGCATATTAATCGCTTAGATGGATTTAGAGAAAATTATAGAATTAATTCACTTGAAGAAGTATTAGAAACTGGTCTTGGTACTTGTATTGAACAAGCTATGATGATTAAAGCTTTCTTTGATAGAATGGGTATTGATAATAGACTTTATTGTCATAGAAGTTATGAGACTGAGGATAATTTTGATGAAGAAGTTAGAATGCATTGTTTTATTTTATTTAAACATAATGATATGTGGTATCACTTTGAGCACGCAAATAGACCAAAAAGAGGAATACATAGGTATAAGTCAATAGATGAGGCTTTAAATGAGATTACTAAAGGTTTTGATGAACATGGAGATATTAGAAAGTTAACTTTAATTGATTCTATACCAGTTGGGTTATCTTTTAAAGAGTTTAATGAATTTGTTAATGAATTTGATGTTAGTAAGTAGGTGATATAGTGAAAGAGTATTATTTAATGTTTATGAAGTATTTTCCTTTTATTAATAGGGAAGAAGGTAAACATTATGAAATAATTTGTAATTCTGATAATGAATTTTTTGAAGAAAGAATTAATGATGAATTAGTAGGTTTTTCGATTGTTAATAAGAATACAATTTTATTATTAATTGTTGATGAAGACTATAGAAATCAAGGAATTGGTTCTAAACTCTTAGATAAATGTGAAAAAAGCATTTTATCTAAAGGTTATGATAAAGTTATATTAGGTGTTGGTTTTGATTATTTAATGCCTGGTGTTCCAACTAGTGAAAAGTTTGTTCCAAGTGTTCATGAAAATTTAGATTCATTAGTTAACGATAATGCTTCTAAGTTTTTTGAAAAAAGAGGTTATGTTCATTCTTGGGGTGGGTGCAACTGCTTTGATATGAGAATGACTTTATCTAAGTTTGTTAAAAATGAAAATTCAATTGGCGATACTATTAATGGTATTTATTATAGATGGGCTACTATTAATGATTTAGATGGAATAATTGATTGTTCTGATGATGCTTGTCAGTATCAAGATGAGAAGTTTTCTAAGTATTATAGAAATTTAGATTTATATGATATTAATAATAATCAAAGAGTTTTAGTAGCGGTTAAAAGCAATAAAATTGTAGGTACTCTTATTGTTTCTATTGAAACTGAAGGAAAAGATTTAGGTAGTGTTGGATGTACTTGTGTATCATTTAATGAAACACATCAAGGAATAGGTACTAATTTAGTTAGATTAGGTACTAAATATTTAAAGGATATTGGGCTTAGTAATGCTTGTTTAAGTTATACTTATACTGGTTTAGATAAATTATATGGTGATTCAGGTTATGAGATAAGTACATATTATTTTATGGGTGAAAAACATACAAAGTAGGTGATTTTATGAAAATAAGAAGAATGGAACAAAAAGATTGTTTTTCCGTTGCGCATGTTGTTACTATTGCTTGGAATGAAACATACAGAGGTATTGTTAATGATGAGTTTTTAGATAATTTATATAAAAATGAAGAAGAAAGAGGAAAAAAGTCTTTTGAAAATTTTGATGGTGACAATCAATTTGTTTTAGAAGTAGATGGTGAAGTTGTAGGTTTTATTACTGTTGATGTTATAGATTCTTCTAAGAAACAAGGTGAAATTTGTTCTGTATATATTATTAAAAAATATAAAGGAAAAGGCTTTGGTAGAAAATTGATTGATACAGGAATTAATAAATTAAAGAGCCTTGGTTGTTCTAATATGATTATAGGATGTTTAGATGGTAATCCGTCAAATGAATTTTATAAGCATATAGGAGGTAAGTTTATTAATACTAGAATTTATAAGTTGCCTAATCAAGAATTAGTCGAAAATGTTTATTATTATGATTCGATATAGTGAGGTGAGAGTATGAATTATGCGATTGAATTAGTATTTGATGATGAAAGCCAAAAAGTTATAAATAATATAAGAAGTCTTTTATCTTCTAATGGTGTTCATGATGAAACTGTTAAATTGAATCATGTTTCTATTGGGGATTATCATACTGATAATATTGATGGTTTGAAAGAAAAGGTAATAGAGTTTTCTAAGACTGTTAAACCTTTTGAATTATCACTTGTATCAGTTGGTACTTTTATGACTAAGGAAAATGTTATTTTTTTAGAACCAATTATGACAGAAGAATTAATGGGTATTCATAATGATTTTATTGAATATATGAAAGATTTTGATGGTATTTTGAATCCGTATTATGATATTAATAAGTGGATGCCACATTCTACTATTTCTATAAGATTATCAGATGATGAGTTATTTAAAGGATTAGTGGTTTTAAAAGAAAATATTAAATTACCAATTGTAGTTAAAGTGGATAGAATTGATATAATTAATTATCCATTTAATCAAATAATGATGAAGGATTTAGGTGAATAATTATGGAATGTAAAATATTAGAAGAACAAGATTTTGATTTAATGATTGATTTTAGAGATGATGAAGATACTAAATATAATATTGATGATTTAAAAAAATTTATAAATGGTGAAAATAATTTTGGATTTATTGCGAAAGAAGATAATGAAATAGTTGGTTTTGCTTTTGGATATATATTATTAAACCCAGATGGAAGAAAACAATTTTATCTTCATGCGATTGATATTATGAATGATTATCAAGGAAAAGGTTATGGGACAGGTTTAATATCTTTTGTTAGAGATTTTGTTAAAAATATTGGATGTTATAAAATGTTTTTAATTACTAATAAAAGCAATATATCTGCTTGTAAGTGCTATGAAAAAGCTGGTGGAATAAATAAGGCAAATGATGAAATAGTATATGTTTATGAATAGGAGATTTTATGATTAAAGAAGTAAAGAATGTTAAATTTGATTATAAAGGAATAATTGAGCTTAGTGATGAATATAAAGAAAAAATAAATTGTTATTGGGAACAACTTCAAAAAGAGTCTGAGTTATTAAAAGAGGGAAAAATTCTTGTTGTTTCTAATTTTACTTTTTCTAATGACGATTATTGTTTGGAATTAAAGGAAACTACTTTTTCTCATTATATGTATGAAAAGAAATATCAAAATATGGATTTAAAATGTATGTTTTCGGGAGCATATATTGTTACATCTGATAATTATATTGTTACTGTATTAAATAATGCATATAAAGGAAAGAATTATGAAGAATTAAATCTACCTGGAGGTATGGCTGATTCTAAGGATATT
>CAKJXT010000110.1 GCA_918219625.1 Bacilli bacterium | reverse complement strand
TTGGAATAAGAACTGTCATTACTCCACCTAATGTTTCAATACCAAGTGATAATGGTGTAACATCAAGTAAAACTATATCATTAACTTCACCTTGTAAAACACCACCTTGAATTGCAGCACCCATAGCAACAACTTCATCAGGGTTAACTCCCTTAGATGGCTCTTTACCTAATTCATCCTTAATAATTTCTTGAACTCTAGGAATACGAGTAGAACCACCAACTAATAATACTTTATCAATATCAGATTTAGAAAGTCCAGCATCCTTTAATGCCTTTCTAACTGGTTCCAAAGTAGAATCAATTAAATCACGAGTTAAATCCTCAAATTTAGCACGAGTAATATCCATTTCAAAACTAATTGGAGCCCCATCAACTTGAGCAATAAATGGTAAAGAAACTTGAGTAGAAGTCATATTACTTAAATCCTTCTTAGCTTGTTCAGCAGCCTCTTTAATACGTTGCATTGCCATCTTGTCATCCTTAAGATCAACTTTCTCTTGACCCTTGATAGAATCAACAATATAATCAACTAACTTGTTATCAAAGTCATCTCCACCTAATTTATTATTACCAGATGTAGATAAAACTTCAAATACACCATCACCTATTTCAAGTATAGAAACATCGAATGTTCCTCCACCTAAATCGTAAACTAAAATTTTCTCATTCTTATCTTGCTTATCAAGACCATAAGCTAAAGCTGCAGCTGTTGGTTCATTAATAATTCTTTCAACCTCTAAACCTGCAATCTTACCAGCATTCTTAGTTGCTTGTCTTTGAGCATCATTAAAATATGCTGGAACTGTAATAACAGCCTTAGTAACTTTTTCGCCTAAATAAGCTTCAGCAGTCTTCTTAAGATCACCTAAAATCATAGCAGAAACTTCTTCAGGAGAATATTCCTTACCATTTGCTTTAACTTTCTTATCAGTACCCATTAATCTTTTAATAGAAGAAATAGTCTCAGGATTAATAACAGCTTGATGTTTAGCCTTAGATCCTACTAACATATCTCCATTCTTAAAAGCAACAACAGATGGAGTAGTTCTTCCTCCTTCAGCATTCGCAATAACTTTTGCTTCTCCACCTTCATAAACACATACACAACTATTAGTTGTACCTAAATCTATACCTATACATTTACTCATAAATAATCATTCCTTTCCTATTCACTAACCTTAACCATCGCAGGTCTAATAACTTTATCCTTAAGTAAATATCCCTTTTGTAAAACCTCTAAAATCATTTCAGGTTCTACACCATCTCTTTTCTCAGTCATAATAGCCTGATGAAAAGATGGATCAAATGGAACATTAGCCTCATCTATAGCCTTAATACCATTCTTTTCAAGAACACTTACAAAGTTACAATAAATCATCTTAAATCCAGATAAAAACTTAGAAACTTCATCATCTAAATTATCATCATCCATGTTAATAGCTCTTTCAAAATTATCAACAATTGGTAATAATGACTTAGCTATATCCTCACTGGAATATTTAAGAAGTCTCTCAGTTTCTTCCTCTTTACGTTTTCTATAATTAATAAGTTCAGCTTTCTCTCTTAATAATTTATCCTCAAGCTCACTTATCATATTGTAAGCCTCATTCAACTTATCAGTGTGCTTATCCTTTTTTACCTTTTTATTATCCTTACAATGTCCTCCACATCCACAATTTTCTTCTGGAGTACATTCGCAAGTTTCTCCACATGTGCATTCTTCTGAACAATTACATTCTTCATCACAATGACATTCTTCACATGTACACTCTTTATCTTTACACTTTTCTTCTTTTTTCATAGTGCCTCCTTAATTATCGATATTTTGTTTAATATAATTTAGAAGTGTTATAGCTCGATCATATTCCATTCGTTTAGGGCCTATTAGCGCAAGAGTACCCTCTTCACCATTAATATTATATTTAGTCTTAATAATAGTTAAATCATCATCAACTGAATTCTCACTACCAATATAAATATTAACGCCATTATCTTCCTCTTTAATACTGTTAATAAATTCTTTATCTTCAAACTTACTAACAATATCACGAATCTTATCAGCATTATTAAACTCTGGCTGCATCAATATATTACGAGTACCATTCATCTTAAAACTATTATCACTAAAATCTGTAAAAGCATTATAAAATGCATTATATAAAACTTCATGTTGCTTAACATATTGTCCAATAATTGGCTTAATTTCATGTTCAAGTAAATCACTTACTTCATTAATTGGAACACCAACTATTAATTTATTAATCAAATCAACGGTTTGTTTAACCTCAACAATAGAAACCTTCTCTTCCAACTTAACATTCTTATGCTCAACATGACCCTTATCAGTTATAACAATCGCAATTAAATTTTCCTCATCAATTGGAACAACCTCAACCTTAGTTACTTTATTAAGACGAGAAGTACTACCTAAAACAACAGCAGTATAATTCGTAATAGAAGAAATAATCTCCATACTCTTACTAATCGCATCAGATAGAACAATAGACTTATTATTAAATATAGTCTCTAACTCTAATACATCGTTCTTATCAAGTTCACGAGGTTTCATAATATTATCAACATAATATCTATAACCTTTCTCACTTGGAACTCTGCCAGAAGAAGTATGTGTTTTTTCTAACAATCCCATATCCTCTAAATAACTCATCTCATTACGAATAGTAGCACTAGAACAATCCAAAATCTCACATAAAGATTTAGAACCGATTGGCCTAGCAGTCTTAATATAATCTTCTATAATAAGTTGTAATAATCTTTCTTGTCTTTCACTAATCATTACATCACCTCTAATTTAGCACTAGAATTCTTTAAGTGCTAGTACCAGTATACTATTATATGTTAGCAATGTCAATATATGAGTGCTAATTTTATTTTTTTAATAAAACTAAACAAAAAAAGTTAGCAAATACTAACCATTTCTTTCTCTAATTCCTTAACTGATCTTTGAGGTGTAGGTAAATCCTCAGGCATTGTTCCACCCATATTTTTAATAACATCTCTTACCTTTTTACCAATCTCAAAATGAACACTATTAGCCGTATATTCATTATCAACATTATCCCTTTTTAACTTTGCTTCAGTTTGAGTAATCCTAAATATATTAGCGCCTAACTCTTCACTACTCATATTATCAAGAATATCCTCTCTATATCTTAGCTTCTTCCTTTTTGCAATATCATTTGCACACTCGCCATTATATAAACCTCTATATCCAGCATTATGAAACTCTGCTAAATTCTTAACTCCACTTTAAATAGCTGTTCTATTGAGCCAATAATTACCCTCTTTAGTTTGTCTTCGTCTATATAATCTTTTCTCATCTTCAGTTAAAGAATTATACTCTTTTTCTGTTAATTCCATCTTCCTAGTTTGAACAGCAAAATAAGTTTGACCTAAAGCAACAACATCTTTTTTAGGATCAGAATTCTGAACAATTAAATAACATGCGTACCTTGATAACTTATAATCCTTTAATTTTCTTTTAGCATTTGATCCAATAGCGACCATAACGGCCACCTCGCCGAAATGGTTACCAACACTTTCATTACTATTGATACAACTAGTGATTGCTTTCTTTATAATCGGCAAAAACTTTCGATACTCACTATAATCTAATACTTTACCTAGTTCTCTTGCATACCAATACTCACATCCATTTTCATCAATGTGCTTAATACTTTCAAATACACTTTCATTATAATTTGTTATGTTATACATTATATTACCCCACTTTTTTATAAAAAAAATAACACACAATTAAACTAAAATACAACACATTTTGTTAATTTTATATAAATCAATTAAATTTCACCTTCTATATATATCATTCAACATAAAAATAAAAAATCCTAAAAAAAGATATATCTCTATACCTTCCTTCTAAATAATTTATTAAATACAAATATACCCATAAAACTTCCACTTGTATCAATAAGTACATCTTTAATTTCACCAGATCTACCCATAACAAATAATTGATGTATTTCATCACTGATAGAATATAATAAACAGACTAATAATGAAATAAATAAGCACTTATAAAAACTAATATTATATTCACGAACAAGTAAAGTAACTAAAGTACCAAGAATCATATAAATAGTAAAATGAGCCATTTTTCTAACAACATGAGAATACTTATCCTTAATAATATCTAAATCTTCAGAACTAATATTTTTATCAAATAACTTATAAACATTTCCAATGGTATTAGAAATAAATCCATCACTAAGTTCTGTTGAATCTACGGCAGGTTGATTAGATAAAAAAAATATAAGTGACATCCAAAAAACTACTAAAATAGAATAAATAATCTTACGCTTCAATTTGTTCTCTTTCTTTAAGCAAATCTTGATACTTACCTAAAATAATATAAATATCCGCACAACTCATAAAACATAGTACTGAATTTTCATGTTTAAGTAATTTAGAAACTGTTTCAACACTTACCTTTTCACTATTAGGAACACCTTCAATAATCTTATCACTAGAAGCATTAGGATAATCCTCTTGACGTTCCCTATCACAATGAATATCCATAACATATGCCTTATCAGCTATCTTTAAACAATCGATAAAATCAGATAAAAGTGCCTCAGTTCTCGAATAAGTATTAGGTAAAAATACAGCTACAATCTCCTTATTAGGATATTTCTGACGAGCAGCCTCTAAAGTAACTCTAATCTCTGTTGGATGATGAGCATAATCATCAATAATAACTGTATCACCATAAACTGTTTCTTTAAATCTTCTTTTAGCGCCTTTAAAAGTCTTCATCAAGCGCATAATATCAGAAGAACTAATTCCATAATAATCACAAACAATAATTGCAGAAAGTGCATTCAAAATCATATGACGACCAAACAAAGGTAACTCAAAATGTCCATAAAAAGAACCATCCTTATAAACATCAAAACTACTACCAGTACTTGTTAATTTAACATTCTTCGCAACTACATCATTATTATTATCAAATCCATAATAAATAATCTTTTTATCAAAAGAAATATCGCGAATATTAGAATCATCACCACAAGCAACAATAAAATTAGACTTATTACCAAATATCCTAAAAGTATCCTTAATCTCCTCTATCCCGCCTGGATAACACTCTGTATGATCTAACTCAATATTAGTAATAACTGATATAAAAGGATGATAAGCTAAAAAATGCTTATTATATTCATCACTCTCTATAACAAAAATTTTATTATCCTTATTAGCGAACCCAGTACCATCACCTACAAAATAAGAACATCCAAGTACATCATCAATAATATGACTAATTAACAAACTTGTAGTAGTTTTACCATGAGTACCACAAACACCAACAGTTTCAAATAATTTAGTAACAGATCCAACTACCTCATTGTAATCCATTACTTTTAGTCCTAACTCACGAACCCTCTTAATCTCTGGGTGATCTTGAGAAAAAGCGCGAGAATAAGTAACAATAGTATCTGGATCAATATCATGAGCCTCATAATAAATCTTAATTCCTCTCTTACTTAAACCTTCCTCAGTAAACTTATAATAACGAGTGTCATCATAACCTGTAACCTCATTACCTAAATCATGCAAAATATTCGCAAGAGTACTCATACCAGACCCTTTAATTCCTATACAATAATATTTCATATATATATCACCTTCATATAAATTATACCATTTTATCAAAAGAAAAAGAAGAAAAATTAATTCTCTTCTAACTCATCTTCAGTAACAATCGATAAATCAAGAGTATCATCATCAATATCATCATCTATTTCATCATCGATTGAATCAATAGAATCAATATCTTCCTCAGTTTCATCTGAATTTTCAGTATCTTCGTCTTCAGACTCAATTTCTTCTTCACTTAACTCTTCTTCCTCATCATCAAGTTGTAACTCGACCTTATGCTTTTCAGTTAAATCCCATAATCCACCTTCAAGCATATAAAATCTTTTATCTATAGTAAGAGATGTATAATAATCACCAATCTTAGATGAAAAATCATCATCACCCAACTCTAAAAGTTCACAAATTTTTCTAAATAAACCAGCAGTATTCATTGCTTTCTTATTTTCTTTTAAAAGCAAATATGTTAAATCTGTATAACTCATTAATTCAATTTCTTCTTTAGACATTTTTTTTAGTTCCATAAAATCCTCCTAAACAATGACTATTTAATTTTATCATTTATTTTATATCTGTCAATACTTTTAATATAAATTTATATAATTACCATTTAACACTATATTCATAAATATTCCCAGTATCAACTATTTTATATTTAAAAAATAAACTATTAGAACATATTTTACTACCATCAACGTCAAGCATCATATTTACACTTAACTCATTAGTAATATATTCACAATTAGAATTAGAAAAATCAAAAACAATTTTATAATCATCGCAAATACGTTCCAATACCAATCTATTCAAATCAAAAACATTATTAACACCATCATTATAATTAATAATATTATTATCTAAAAAACCAGAAAAATCACCACTAATAATAATATTTTTATTTTCAAGTAACTTTACACTAAATATCATATGAAAACTCCTCGGAAGTAATTATAACATCAAGAACAACAAATGTAAATTTTTTTTAAAACAAATGTTTAAATTAAATAAAAAAATCAAATAATATAAATGGTGATATGATGAAGCTTTTAAAAAAACTATTAAAAATAAATATAATATTCTTCAGTATGTTAATACTTTTATATCTATCACTTTACATATATGGACACTTCTCAAAAAAACTATCTGTAACACTAGCAAATAAATACTATTTCTACGATATAAATAATAATCTGTACAACGGAAATAATGATAACTGGGTAAAACTAAATCAAATATCAGATAACTTAATAAATGCAACAATATCAGCAGAAGATAAACACTTCTATAAACATATAGGATTCGACTATCCAAGAATACTAAAAGCACTTATAAATAATATAAAAAGCAAAAAAACTGTAGAAGGTGCTTCAACAATAACACAACAATATGCAAAAAACCTATTTCTTGATTTTGGAAAAACATGGAAAAGAAAAATGCAAGAAGCATGGATAACAATAAAACTAGAAAGTCAATATAAAAAAGACGAAATACTAGAAGGATATCTTAATACAATAAACTATGGAGGAGTATTTGGAATAGAAAATGCATCACTCTACTACTTTAATAAACATGCAAGTGAATTAACACTAGGAGAAGCAACTATACTAGCTGGAATCCCAAAATCACCATCTAACTACTCACCTATAGAAAATGAAGAAAATGCAAAAAATAGACAAAACACAATACTAAATAATATGGTAAAAAATAAATATATTACAGAAGAACAAAAAGAACAAGCAATAAATGAAACACTAGAATATGTTGGAGAAAATAACTCTGAAAAAATAGCATCACTAATGTACTATCAGGATGCTGTAATAGATGAACTAAAACAAATAAAATCAATACCACAATCTTTCTTAGATACAAAAGGATTAAAAATATACACAACATTAAATCAAGACTATCAAAAAATACTAGAGGAAAAAATAAAAAATAATTTAAAAGATAATAACGAAATACAAGTATCATCAATAATAATGGAACCACAAACAGGAAAAATACTTGCTCTAATAGGAGGAAGAGATTATAAAACAAGTCAGTATAATAGAGCAACAAAATCAAAAAGACAAGTAGGATCAACAATAAAACCATTCCTATACTATGCTGCGCTAGAAAATGGATTCACGGCATCAACAACATTTACAAGTGAAAAAACAACATTCCAATTCGAAAATGATAAAACATATAGTCCTAAAAACTATAACGATAAATATCCAAACAAACCAATAAGTATGGCAGCAGCAATATCATACTCAGACAATATATACGCAGTAAAAACACATTTATTCTTAGGCGAAGAAACACTTGTAAATATCGCGCATAGAATCGGAATAAAAGAAGAAATAACTCCTATTCCATCACTTGCTCTTGGAACAAAAGAACTAACACTATTAGAAATGATGGAAGCATATGGAACACTCGCAAGTGGAGGATATAAAAACGAACCATATCTAATAGAAAAAATAGAAGATGAAAATGGGAATATACTTTATGAACATAAAAATGAAAAAGAACAAGTATTAAATGAAAGTCAAACATTTATTATAAATGAACTCCTAACAAGCACATATCAAACAGATTTCATAGATTATAATTACCCTACTTTAATAAGCTTAGCAGGAAAACTATCAAAAAAATATGCAATAAAAACAGGTACAACAAATACAGACAGATTAATATTTGGATACAATAAAGACTTGTTAATAGGTGTATGGAATGGATATGATGATAATAGAGAAACACCAGATGAAGATAACAAAATATCAAAAAATATTTGGTATGACACAATAGAAGAATGTCTAAAAGATAAACAAGAATCTTGGTACGAAATACCTAATAATGTAGTCGGAGTATTAGTAGATCCAATTACAGGAGAACTACCTGATGAAAATACAAAACATAAAAGAATGTTCTATTATATAAAAGGAACAGAACCAACATATCAAGATATAAATCTAGATATACTAATACCAACAATAAAAGAAGAAAATTAAAAAATGCACAAAAATGTGCATTTTTAATTACTCTAAAACAGCCTTTATTCTTCTAACACCTGCAGATGAAGCTTCCTCTTTTTTTATTTTAAATGTACCTAAACATCCTGTACTACTAACATGAGGTCCACCGCATAATTCACGTGAAACATCACCAATTGAATAAACTGTAACAATATCAGGATACTTTTCAATGAACATACATTCAGCTCCAGAATTAATAGCCTCTTCCTTAGACATTTCTTCTTTAGTAACAACTAAATCTTCTTTAATCCACTTATTAACTAAATTTTCAACCTCAATCTTCTCTTCATCAGTTAATTTATGATCACAAGAAAAATCAAATCTCATTCTTTCCGTTGTTATATTAGATCCCTTTTGATGACAATCTTTATTAACAACAACCTTCAAAGCAGCATTTAATAAATGCGTAGCTGTATGATACTTAGTTTCTACCTCACTATCACCTGCAAGTCCACCTCTAAACATACCTGCAGAAGCAGTACGAGATAACTCTTGGTGTTCCTGAAACTTCTTTTTAAATCCATCGACATCAACTTTAAGACCCTTCTCACCAGCTAATTCAATAGTAAGCTCAATAGGAAAACCATAAGTATCATATAAATGGAATGCAGTTGAAGCATCTATATCACTATTACTTCTCTTTTCAAATTCTCTTAAACCCTTTTCAAGAGTTCTATTAAACTTTTCTTTCTCAGTTTTTAAAACTTCTATTACAACATCCTTATTATCAGTTAATTCTTTATAATATTTTTTATACTCATCAATAATAGATAAAGCAATTCTAGAATCCCAATCACTATTAATTTCAATACCTAACTTCTTAGCATGTCTAATGGCTCTACGAATAAGTCTTCTTAGTATATACCCTTGATCAGTATTACTTGGTTTAATACCAGCATAATCAGCACTTATAAAAACAGCCGTTCTAATATGATCAGCAATTATTCTAATACTTTCTTCATTCCCCAAATAACTTTTACCAGAAACTTCCTCAATAGTAGAAATTATTGGTTTCCATAAAGAAGTCTTATAATTATCATCAACACCTTCTAAAACAGCTAATACTCTTTCATATCCCATTCCAGTATCAACATTTTTCTTAGGAAGATCAACAATAGTTCCATCAACATTCCTATTAAATTGCATAAAAACATTATTCCAAATTTCAACCCATCTATCATCATCAACATCAAAAACAGATGGTATTTCATCATCACTTCTAAAATAGAATATCTCAGTATCTGTTCCACATGGACCAGTTTCTCCAGCAGCCCAAAAATTATCCTCAACTGTAGAAGCAATATGACCCTCGCTAATACCTAAACTAAGCCATAAATCATGAGCCTCTTGATCATAAGGAACAATACCGCCACCATAAACAGTAACAGCAAGTCTCTCAGTAGGTATGTTCAAAACTTTAGTTAAAAAATTAAAACTATAAGTAATACTTTCCTTCTTAAAATAATCACCTAAACTCCAATTACCTAACATCTCAAAAAAAGTATGATGAGTCTTATCACCTACTTCATCTAAATCATTAGTTCTTATACACTTTTGATAATCACATAATCTAGTACCATATGGATGATCCATACCCATTAAATAAGGAATTAATGGTTGCATACCAGCAGTATTAAATAAAACTGATGGATCATTTTCAGGAACAACTGGAGCACTAGGTATTTGCTTATGACCATTCTCAACAAAATAATTTATAAATAAATCTTTTAAATTCACATTAATCACGTCCTATAATACTTCGAATTTTTTC
This sequence comes from Bacilli bacterium, assembly GCA_918219625.1. The sequence continues at coordinate 4,628 of CAKJXT010000110.1, read as the reverse complement.
CACTACCTCATCAGTTGACATATTAGTAGAATCAATATAAACCTGCTCATCAGTACGTTTTAATGCACCAACAGGCTTATTCATATCATTATAATCTCTTGCTTTAATATTTTCAAGTATTTCTTCATAATTTACAGACATTCCTTTTTCTTTATTCTCTTTATAACGTCTATTAGCTCTTTCATCAACACTCGCATCTAAATAAAATTTATAATTAGCATTAGGAAGAACAACAGTAGTAATATCTCTTCCTTCCATAATAACATCTAGACTTTCAGCCATCTTTCTTTGCATGTCAACTAATACTTCTCTAAGAGGAATAATACTAGATACTGGAGAAACAATTTTTGTAACATCCATAGTACGTATTTCACTAGTAACATCTTCTCCATTTAACACAACTTTAGTACCTACAAACTTAATATCAGCATTTTTAGCAAGTTCAACAATTTTATCCTTTTCACTTATATCAATATTATTCTTTAACATCAAATACGCTACACATCTATACATAGCTCCTGTATCTATATAAACTAAATTTTCTAAATCTGCAAGTATTTTACAAACTGTCCCTTTACCACTACCTGCAGGTCCATCAATCGCAACAACTCTCATAAAACATCTCCTAATCTTCATCATTAAATCTTATCAAATTATATTTATCATCAAAATAAGTAAATATAGCCTTGCATGAAGCAATAATAGGAGTTGAAACAAACATACCTAAAATGCCCCAAAAATGACCAAATACTAACAACCCTATCATTATAGTAACAGGATGTAATTTAGTAGTCTTACTCATAACCATAGGTTGAATAAAATTACCTTCTAAAAATTGAACAATAACAATTGAAACAAGCGCTAATAAACCCACAGTAGGACTTTGTGAAAAACCAACAATAACTGCAGGAATACCTCCAATATAAGGACCCGCATATGGAATCATATTTGTCAAAGCACAAAATAAAGCAAACAAAAATGGCGCCTTCAATCCTATGATTGAAAAAGTAATTGAACTAACAATAAATATTAATAATGCATCAAGTAATGCTCCCACAACAAACCTTCTTAAGGAAGAATTAACTTCATAAACAATCTCTTTTGTATTTTTTTGAAGTTTTCTCGGAAATAAAGTAATAAATGTATCATTAACATTATTAAAACTTAACAATAAATAAAAACCTATAACAAGTCCTACAATTATAGAACCCATTCCAGAAAAAAACTTTTTAACAAAAATAACCAACATAGATGGAAGTTCAGAAGTTAAATTAGTACTAAAAAGTACAATTTTATCAAATAACTCTTTTTTAAATGCATTAACATCTAAACCATCAATAATTGATAATTTATCTGCAAATTTATCGATAAGATCACGAGAATTATCAATAATATTTGGAATAACCTTTATAAACTCATTTAACTGTTCAGACAAAAGTGGAATTAATCCACCCATTACCAAAGCAATAAAACCAATCAAAATTAAATAAGTAATAGTAGTACCAATACTTCTTCTTATACCTTTTTTTTGTAACCATTTAACCAAAGGATCAAATAACCATGCAATCGCAAAGCCTATAAACAAAGGAGAAACAACTTTTAATATCACTAAAATAAATTTAAAAATTCTAATTTCCTTAGTAAGCATTATAATTGCATATACTCCTATTACAATAAGTAATATATAAAGTATCTTTACAACATTTCTAGATAAAGAAATAAGTTCATTTAACTTTTTATGATCAATCTCTTTTTCATCAATTTTCTTTCTTCCAAACATAATATCACCCAAAAATATTATAACAAATTAAAGAAAAAAAAGAAACACTATAAAAGTATTTCCTACCTTTTGCTTAACAACCACTCCTCATAGCCACCATCTATACTCACAACATTAAATCCAAGTTTAGAAAGAATCCTACAAACATTAAGACTACTCATACCATGCTGACAATACAAATAATATTTTAAATCTTTATTAATAAAATCATAAGGCCTTAATAATAATTTATCAGAAGGAACATTTATAGAACCTGGAATATGACTACAATTATATTTTTCAACACTTCTTATATCTATAACATTAACATTAGACAATTTATTAAAATCACTAATACTAATACTCATAAAAAAACTCACCCACTATATTATATGCATAAAACATAAAATATTAAGTGAATGAGTCTAACTAATCATCACTAAAAAAATCATCAAAGAACTGATCATCAGTTATCCCTTTATTATCATCAAAATCATCGTTATCATCATAATCATCTTTATCACTAATTTCATCAGATGTACTAATAACATCTTCTACATGTTCATTCATTTCATCATCAGAAATAATATCATCAGAACTATCAACAACAACAGGACCACTGCCTTTTTTAATCTGTTCTTGTTTTTCTCTCTCCTCTTCAGCCTCTAATTCAGCAATTTTAGCATCAATTCTCTTAACCAAATCATCAACATCAAAAGAATTATTAGGTTTAGATGAATTACCACCTCCAAAAGGAGAACCGCCACCAAATGGTGAATTACCCATTGGTACACCTCCAAAAGGAGAACCGCCCCCAAATGGTGAATTACCCATTGGTGCACCTCCAAACGGCATACCGCCCAATTGAGAATTTCCATTCATCATCTTATTAATACTTTCTTCTTTAGCTTTTTGAACATATCCTTTTATATCAAACAAACTTATTTCTTTCTTTTCACGCATTGGATAAGTAGCCTTAGGATACTTAACACCCCATAAATTTTCTTTTTCCATTTGCCAATTAGGTTTCATTTTAGTCTTAAATGGCATCATCCTAAGACGTAAAATAATCATTGTCCACTGAGGCAAACGTTGCAAATCACTAACAGTAACAAGTGGCATTGAAGAAGTCTTTTCTTTTTCTTTAGACTTAACCTCTCCACACATCTTACTAATTTCTTCAAGAGCAGCAAGCTCACTACTAATAAGATAAATAATATTACCACAATTACCTTTAATTGTATCTCCTTCTTCTTTTCCATAAACTTTAGAAAGCTGAGCATAGTTTTGGATAATAAAATTAAATCTTATATTTCTACTACGAGCAGCAGTAACCATAGTTGTAACATCTTTTAAAGGAGGCATATTAGCAAACTCATCAAGAATAAAATTAGTTCTATAAGGTAATTTACCACCAGACTCTTGCGCAACATCAATTAAAGTTTCATAACATTGTTTAATAAATATTGTAACTAATGAATGATATGTTTTCTTTTCATCTTGAATAACTAAAAATACAGCTGTTTTTTTTCGACCAATATCCTTCATGTCAAAATCACTATGTGATAACATCTCACTTAAATTTTGTCTAGAAGTAAATAATTTTACCTTTTGTTTAAAAACAGACAAAATACTTCCTTTTGTATCGCTAGGAGCCATCAATGTACTAGAAGCATTTACATATGCAGGACTAGCAGGATCTTTAGTGTTAAAATACTCCTTAACATAAGTACTACCAGCAAATTTTTCTTCACCAATTGTAGTCATCAAGTTAATAGAATTAAGATTAATTTGTTCCTCAGTAGCATCATCAAATAAAGCTAACGCTAAACCACAAAAATAATCTGCACTTGTTTTTTCCCAGAAAGGATCAGCATTACTACTCTTCTCATCATACAAAATATTCATCGCAAGGTCATCAAGTAACTCATTTGCCTTATCTTGATTTCCAGCCTTAAATAAAGAATAAGGAAGACCTAATGGATTCCAAGAATTACCCTTTTGTGGATCACGGAAATTAAGAAGAACAATATTATAACCTTTTTCCCTTAACTCTACAGCATTATTTTCAAAAATTTCACCCTTAGGGTCAGTAATAATCATTGACTCACCTTTTTTAGCCAATGACTTAACCATAGGTTGAACTAACATTTCTGTTTTACCACTACCAGTAGAACCAATAATTAAGTTGTGATACTCACCATTATCAACCCACATCTCTTTACCATTATTAATTAAAGGAATTCCAGCATATTCTGAAGACTTATCAGATGGATGAACCATCTTTAAAACCTTTTTCATTTCTTTAGTAGTTAGCCACCTTGAATAATTCTTTTCTTTCTTAGGACTAGTAGAAAAACCTACTCCTTTTTCCATTTCATAAAAATGTGAAGTAACACTAGTTATAATAACAATTAAAATAATTACATATAAAACTAACGTCGCAATAACATACCTAGCCTCAAAAGCAGGAAATGGATTAAATCCAGAAAAAGTACCATTCTGCGCTAACGAAGACAAATTTAATATAATTAAACAAACTAAATATAATAAAAATAAGCTAAACACAAGAAATATTAAAAGATCTTTGGGTTCTGCTCTAAACTTTAGCTTCATATTTCCTCCTATTTTTTTAAGACAACATCTAATTATATTATACACTTACTACAATTTATATTCAAGAGAAAATAAAAAGAAAAAAAGTATCAATAAGATACTATTTGCACTTATATAATCTCTTAACCCCCTTATAATATTCAAATAATTCCTGACACATTTTATCAGGCTGACTAAAATAATTTGTATTAAGAATAAATTGTATATGCCCATCATTATTTAAAATGGTGCTAAAAGAATATATTTCAATTTT
>CAKJXT010000109.1 GCA_918219625.1 Bacilli bacterium | reverse complement strand
TCAGGATCTGGTGTTTTTAATATATCTAAAAGTGTTATTTCATTTCCATCTTTATCAAATCCAATTGATTCATTTATACTTACATTTTTGTTGTTTTTCTTATTATTTCTATAGTTCATTAGTATTTCATTTTCTATGCATCTAGCGCAGTAGGTTGTAATTCTTGTTCCATGTTTATATGAGAATGTGTCTATTCCTTTTATTAGTCCAATTGTTCCTATACTTATTAGATCGTCTGTTTCATTTTTATTGTCATATTTTTTTACTATGTGTGCGACTAGTCTTAGATTGTGTTCTATTAATTTGTTTCTTGCATCTTTATCACCTAGAAACATTTTTTTTACATTTTCTTCTTCATCTTCTTTTGATAGTGGTTCTGGAAATATGTCATTTGAATAAGCAGCAGTAAATATATAAAAGTCTTTAAATAAGTATTTTAATATTTTTAAAATCATACAATCACTCCTAATAAAGTATATTTTAATTTTTGAAATTATTATCTAGTTTTGTCGAATTTAATGTTTTGGTTTTTTATGTGTGTTAAAGTATATTTTGAGGTGATTATATGCTTGATGTTAATTTTGAATTTAGAAGAGGAATACTTTTTATAAGACTTTGTGGTGAGCTTACTAAGAGGACTATTAATGATTTTGATTATTCTGTAACAACATTAATTAAGGATAATGGTATTCGTAATGTTGTTTTTAATGTCAGTAATTTATCTCGTATTGATTTAAAAGGAATTAGTAGATTGTTTTATAATTATGAAATTTGTAAGAAGAATCGTGGTGTTAGTTTACTTTGTTGTACTCAAAATACTAATATACATAATAAGATTGAAGGAACAAGGTTATTTCAGTATATGACTGATTTAAATGATGAACTTGCTGCTTTTGATTTTATTTAGAGGAGGATAATGGAATCTTTATCTGTTCTTATTGAACAAAACAAGAATTTGATTTATAAGATTGCGACTTTATTTAATGGTAATAAGGAGGATTTATTTCAAGTTGGATGTATAGGTCTTATTAATGCTTATAAAAAGTATGATGAAAGTTATAATACTAAGTTTTCTACTTATGCATATCCTTATATCTTAGGTGAGATTAGTAATTATGTTAAGAAGGATAAGGGTATTAAAGTTAGTAGAGAAATTAGTAAGCTAAATTCCAGAATTGAACGCGCAAGTATATTGTTAACTCAAAAATTAATGAGAGAGCCTACTGTAGATGAGCTTGCTGATTATTTAGAAATTGATAGTTATTTTGTAGTTGAAGCTATGAAGGCTAGATATCCTATAATGAGTACTGATAGTGTTATTAATGATGAAGGAAGAGAGATAACACTTCTTGATACTATTCCTGATATTAATTGTATGGATATGAGTACTTTAGTTGCTTTAAAAGAAGAATTACTTAAGCTTAATTCTTTTGATAGAGAACTTATTAATGAAAGGTATGTTCAAAATCTAACTCAGTCTGAAGTTGCATCTAATTTAGGTATTTCTCAAGTTCAAGTTTCTAGGAAAGAACAAAAGGTATTGTCTAAATTAAGAGATAATTTGGCAGCATGAAAAAACAATAGAGATATTCTATTGTTTTTTTAGATTGAGTACTTTATAGTGAGTAAGAGGCTTTTATATGAACGATTTCATGTTTGAAGAAAGTTTTTGAAAGGAGAAGTTTATAGGCAAACGTACTCAAATCTAACGGGAATTATTATGATTTTTCTCCTTTCATGTACATGTTATCATATATAAAAATATAGTTCAAATGAGTGTTTTTGATATTTTGTTTTAAAAAAAATGTAGATTTTTAATTTTTGTATACAGATTTTTATTTTTTGTTTTATTTATTTTTATGTTTTTTAAAATTGTATAAATTTCAATTTTTTTTACAAAATATTAATGGTGATTATATGGAAAAGAGAAAGTATCAGAGTATTGTTGATAAGTATACTCCTAAAGAAAATAGAGTTTATAATGGATTGATTGCTTTTGTTATAGGTGGCTTAATGGGTGTTTTAGGTGAGGTTTTGATGGAATTTTATTCTTATTACTTAAATATTCCTACTAAAGATGCTTCTGTATTTATGATTGTTACTTTAATTTTTATAGGATGTTTATTTACTTGTTTAGGGTTTTTTGATAGAATTGTTCATTTTTGTAGGTGTGGTTTAATTATTCCTATTACTGGGTTTGCTCACGCTATGCAGAGTGCTGCTTTAGAGTATAGAAAAGAAGGATTAGTTTTAGGACTAGGTTCTAATATATTTAAACTTGCTGGAAGTGTTATTGTATATGGTGTTGTTAGTGCATATATTTTTGGTTTATTAAGATTATTGGTAATGGGGGTATAGTATGACACATAGATATGATAATGTTTATTTAAATATGGTTAGTACTGTTACTGGCCCATATGAGGCTAATGGTCCTTTTAGTAAGTTATATGATAAGAGTTATGGTGATTTTTATTTTGGAGAAAGGACTTTTGAGCAAGCAGAGAGTAAATTGATTGATGAGTCTATTGATATTTTATTAGATAAATTAAGCATGACTAGATTTCAAATTGATTTACATATTTCTGGTGATTTAATGAATCAGTTAACTAGTTCTAATTATGCAGCTAGTCGTTTAGGTATTCCTTTTTTAGGTGTTTATAATGCTTGTGCGACTAGTGTTGAAGGTTTAATTATTGGTTCTAATATGGTTGAACATAAGTGTGTTGATAATGTCATCTGTTCTGTTTCTAGTCATAATAATTCTGCTGAAAAACAGTTTAGATATCCTGTTGAATATGGCGGACCTAAAAAGAGTTATACTACTTTTACTGTTACTGGTGGTTGTAGTGCCTATTTATCTCGTGATAAGAAAGGTGTTCGGGTTGATAGTAGTACAATTGGTACAGTTGTAGATATGGGTATAAAAGATGTTTATAATATGGGTGGCGTTATGGCTGCTGCTTGTGGGGATACTATTTATAAGCATTTGATGAATACTAAGCGTGAAGCTGGTTATTATGATTTAATTTTATCTGGTGATTTAGGAATTTATGGTAAGAAGATTTTACAAGAATATATGAGAACTGAATATAATATTGACCTTAAGAATTATGATGATTGCGCTAGTATGATTTATGATATTGATAGACAACCTGTGTATGCTGGGGGATCCGGTCCTGCATGTCTTCCTTTAGTTGCTTATTCTTATGTTTTTAATAAGATGAAAAAAGGAGAATTAAATAGAGTTTTACTTGTAGCTACAGGTGCTTTAATGAGTCCTACTATGGTGAATCAAAAGTTATCTATTCCTAGTATTGCGCATGCGATTAGTTTGGAGGTAATATAGTGATATATTTTAATGCTTTCTTATTTTGTGGATTAGTTTGCTTAATTGGTCAAATTATTTTAGATAATACTAAGCTTACTCCTGGGCATATTACGGCTTTATTTGTTGTTATTGGTGCATTTTTAGATATATTTGGAATTTATGATAAGATTATATTATGGGCTGGTGGTGGAGCTTGTGTTCCTATTACTAGTTTTGGGCATTTACTTATTCATGGAGCGATGGCATCAACACTTAATTATGGTATAATGGGTCTTTTTATGGGAATATTTGATCTTACTGCTTCTGGTATTTCTTCGGCTATTATATTTTCTGTGTTTTTAAGCTTTTTATTTCAACCTAAGAGTTAGGTTGAATTTTTTTTATTAAAAAAAATAGGGATTCCCTATTTTAATTTTTCATAAATTTCTGATACTTCTTCTAATTCTTGATTTTCTTTATAGTGTGGAATAGCGTGTAGGTGGTAATGCTTTACCTCTTGGCATTCTCCATTATTTTGTACGAATGTTACACCATTACAGTTAAGTTTGTTTATTAATAATTTTTTAATATATCTAGCTGTATCTGATATATGATTTAGTGTTTCATTATCAATATCATCAATATCTAGATAGTGTTTTTTAGGTATTATTAGTGTGTGTCCATTTGCTTGTGGACTTATATCTAAGAATGCTAGAACAAATTCATCTTCATATAATTTATATGAAGGTATTTCACCATTAATTATTTTACAAAAAATATCCATATAATCATCTCCATGTATTAATTATATCAAAAATTAAAAAAGAGGTTAACCTCTTTTAGTGAATATCTGCGAATATTCTATTTTATTATGTGAATTCTTGTTTTTTTTAAACTATTTAATTTTAAAAAAATATATTTTATTGTATAATATAGTGGTGGAGATGATTTTATGCATACATTAAAGATTGTAGATTTGTGTGTTAGTGTTGATGACAAACAAATTTTGAATAAATTTAACTTAGAGATTCATAGTGGTGAAATACATGCGATTATGGGTCCAAATGGTACTGGTAAGAGTACTTTATCTAAGGTTATTATGGGTGATCCTAATTATAAAATAATGTCTGGACATATTTATTTTGATGATAAAGAGATAAATAATATGGAAGTTGATGAAAGAGCTAGATTAGGTATATTTTTAGGAATGCAGATGCCTATGGAGATTGAAGGTGTTAGTAACGCTGATTTCTTAAGAGCTGCTTTACATAATAAAGGTGATTTTAAGTTTTATGATTTTGTTAAAAAAATGAATAAGACTGTTGATGATTTATCTATGAATAGGGAAATGATTCATAGAGGTGTTAATCAAGGCTTTTCTGGTGGAGAAAGAAAGAAAAATGAAATTTTACAGATGTATATGTTAGAGCCTAATACTGTTCTTTTGGATGAGATTGATTCTGGTTTAGATGTTGATAGTTTAAGAATTGTTGGAGAATCTGTTATGAAGTATTATGAACAGTTTAAACCTAGTATTTTATTAATTACTCATTATCAAAGATTACTTGATTATATTAAGCCTGATTTTGTTCATGTTATGATGGATGGACATATTGTTAAAAGTGGAGATTCTTCTTTAGTTAGTTTAATTGAAAAGAATGGATATGATTTAGATAAATTAGGAATTAGTACAAAGGAAAATGATTCTAATGAATAAGATAGTATTGGATGATTTAAATATAGTTGAATCTGAATTTGATTCTATAACTTATGATTTAGTTGATAATGAGAGTTTTGGTATTAAGGTTTTAAATATTGATGTTGTTAAGTCTTGTGATTTAAATTTAGAGTATAGATTTTCTGATTGTAAATTAGAGGTATGTATTAATGTTTTAAGTGGCATTGATTTAAATGTTAATGAGATTATTAGCGGTGATAGTTGTAAGATTAGAACTACTTATTCTATAGATGGTAATAGTAGAGTAAATGTTTTTAAGTTTAATAATATTGATAGTATTAAGGAACATTTTATTTGTAATTTAAATGGTAGTGGTGCTTCAATTAATTATAATTTAAAGACTATTTCTATTAAACCTGAGAATTATGATTTCTTAATTCATCATAATTCAAGTAATACTAATAGTAGTATAAATACTAATGGTGTTAGTATTAAAGATGGAAGTGTTTTATTTAATGTTTCATCTTTTATTCCTAAAAATATTACAGGTTGTGTTGCTTCTCAAGATAATAGAATTATAAATTTAAATGATAAAGAATGTATTATTAAACCTAATTTATATATTGATTGTGATGATGTTGTTGCGTCTCATAGTGCTTGGGTTGGTTCCTTTAGTGAAGATGATTTGTTTTATTTACAGTCTAGAGGAATAAATAGAAGTGATGCGACAAGATTACTTTTAATTGGATTTTTAACTAGTAATATGTCATCTGTTATTTGTGATTATTTTAACTCAGTGATTGATAATTATTGGAGGTGATTTTTTTGAATAGAGAAGATTTCATGATGCTTAATCAAGATATTATTTATTTTGATAATGGTGCGACTACTTTAAAGCCTAAGTGTTTATTAGAAAGTCTTAGTGATTACTATAATAATTATAGTGCGAATGCTCATAGAGGCGATTATGATATTAGCTTAAAGGTTGATATGATGTATGAACATACTAGAGAATTAGTTTGTGATTTAATTGGTGCTTCTGATTCTAGTGAGGTTGTTTTTACAAGTGGTTGTACTGATGCTTTAAATAAGATTATTTTTGGTTATTTTAGAGATAAGTTATCTTCTGGAGATGAGGTTTTACTTACTAGAGCAGAACATGCTTCTAATGTTTTGCCTTGGTTTGAACTTAAAGATGAATTAGGTTTAAATATTAAATATATTTCTCTTAATGATGATTATGAGGTTACTTTAGAGAGTGTTAAAGAAAGTATTACTGATAAGACTAAAGTTATTTCTATAGCGCACATTAGTAATGTAGTAGGTGATGTTAGACCTATTAAAGAGATAATTAATTATGCTCATTCTAAAGGTATTTTAGTTGTCGTTGATGGAGCTCAAGGTGTTCCTCATATGAGTATTAATGTTAATGACATGGATATTGATTTTTTAGCTTTTTCTGCTCATAAAATGTGTGGACCTACTGGTGTTGGTGTTTTATATGGTAAGAAGGAGTTATTAAATAATATACGTCCACTTATTTATGGTGGTGGTATGAATGCTTCTTTTGATGATGATGGTGTTCGTGTTTATAAGGAACTTCCACATTTATTAGAAGCAGGTACTCCTAATATTGCGGATGTAATTGCTTTTGGTAGAGTTATAGAGTATTTAAATGATGTTGGCTTTGATAAGATTTCTAGTCATGAGGCTAAGCTTAAAGAGTATGCTTTATCTAAGTTATCTTTAAATCCTAATATTATTATTTATAATAAAAATAGTAAGAGTGGTATCATTACTTTTAATTATAAAGATATTTTTTCTCAAGATTTAGCAATATATTTAAATAAGTATAATATTTGTGTTAGAGCTGGTAATCATTGTGCGAAGATATTAAAAGAAGAGTTAAAGGTTAAGAATACTTGTAGAATTAGTTTTTATTTTTATAATACTTTTGAAGAAATTGATAAGTTATGTGAGGCTTTAAATAACCCTAATATTAAGAATGAAATTATTTAGATATTTATGGTGGATTCATGAATGTTAGTTTATATGATGAAGATTTGAGTAATATAAGTTTTAAAACAGTTAATTCTGATGGAGTAGAGGTTTTATGTGATGTATTAGCTTCTTATCATGATGATGATACTGATTCTTTATATGTTGTCTTTACTGATTATTTTTTAGATGGCGATAAATTTAAGTGTTATGTGAATGAAATAGTTTTTGATGGTGATGATTATATTCTTAAAGATGTTGATGATAATATAAGAGATTATTTGGTTCAATTAACGATGTCTAGGGAGGAATTATGGTAAAAACAATTGATTATTATAAAGATGAATGTGTGAAGATAAAAAATGAATTGGCAGTAGCTTTGGATTCGGGGGCTCAAGCTGAAATAACTCGTTGTAGAGGAAGATTAATTAGACTAATAAAAACGATGCTTTTTAAATGTAAGAATGAGCTTACAAATGTTCCTAGTACATATATATCGGATAAGCCTGAAGAATATAAGAAAGATAATCCTGAAATATTATGTGATAGCGAATATGAATACTATTCTTATTTATTAAATCAATTAATGAAAGATCATGCTAATCAAATAGAAAAAAGAATAATTGAAAATAAAAGTTCTGAAAATAAATATTCTATTCCTAAAGAAATTATTTTAAAGATTCGTAAAACAGCCACTACAATTAATATACATAGAAGAGAATCTGAATATGGGGAAAGTAAACCAGTTAGAAGTTGCTTTAGTTCTATTTGGAGTGTAAGTAAATTTGTTGTTGCGCCTGCTTTGATTGTAACAAATATTGGAATTAGTTCTGCAGCTGGCTTAGTTGGTGTTGCGGTTGGATTTTCATGTGATGTTGTTAAAAATGTTTTTGGTCATGTATGTAATTCTCAAAAAGGTGTTAAATTTAATATGACTAAGAAGTTTGGTGGATTTCTTTTCAAAAAAACAAATGATTTTTTAGGAAAAATTAATTCATCTATAATAAGGAAGTAATATGAAAAAAATAGATGTTAAAGATTTGAGATTTGTATTAAAAGGTATGGATGGGAAAGAAATCAAATGTGATATTTTATATGAAATGTTTGATGAAAATTCGGGTAAAGTATATATTGCTTATACTGATTATGTTGAAATAGATGGTAAGTATCGTATTCTTATTTCAGAATTAATAAAAAATGGTAATGAGTATTCTGTTATATCTGTAGATGATGATGGAATTTATAAGATTATAGAAGAACAAGTTAAAGCTTTATTTATTAAATAAATACTTGCATATTTTTAATAAATATGATAAATTATTACAGTGAGGTGGATTAAATGAAAGTTTTATTAATCGTTGTATCAATTTTGTTAGTTGCTTTAGTTTTACTTCAAAGTGGTAAGGCTGAAAGTGCATCAATTATATCTGGTGGTAATGATGATTTATTTGCTAATCGTAAGGAAAGAGGAGGAGAATTATTTATTTCTCGTTTAACTTTAGGATTAGGAATAGCATTTATGATTATTTGTGCTTTTTATGGTTTATAAGATGTTTATACATCTTTTTTTTTATTTAAATTAGTGTTATTATTAATATGGTGATGATATGGAAAAGATTGAAAGAAAGAGTATGGCAAAGTATATTGTTAATTATTTAAATTATGTTGAAGAGAATAAGGCTAAAGCGGATGATAAGTTTATTAATGATCATTTAATTAAGATTGGATTTTTTCAACATGAAAGAATGATTCATTTAATTGTTACTGTTACATATGGATTATTGGATTTATTATCATTTTTAGTTGGTATTGTATTTAAAAGTATAATACCTGTAATAATTGGGTATATGTTAATGTGCTTTTTAATACCTTATATTTATCATTATTTTCTTTTAGAAAATTGTGTTCAAAATATGTATAGACAGTATGATGAAATGAAAAAGTAATATTTTATTATCTTCCTAATATAATCTAATAGATGTACAAGGAGGATAATATGATAAATAAAAGAAATTTATGGTTTTTAACTTTATTTAGTTTAATTTTAGTACTTAGTGTTTATTATATAACTATGCCTAATGAGTTACTTGTTTCTAATAATGGTGAGTATAATATAGAGCCTGTTTCTAATGAGGAAACTGTTGTTGTTAGTGAAAGTAGTATTTTAACTGCTCTTAGAATTGAGGCAGAAGAAAAGGTTAGTTCTGAAATAGAAGAGTTGCAGGCAATTTTAGTTAACGCAGATGCGACTCCTGAGGAAAAGAATAATGCTTATGAGAAAATTAAGAATATTAATAATGTTAGAACTGAAGAAGAAAAGTTAGAAAAGCAAATAATGGATGCTTATTCTTTAAAATCTTTTGTTAAAATTGATGGTGATCAAATTAGGGTTGTTATTGAAAGTGATAAACATGATAATATTTTAGCTAATAATATAATTAGATCTATTCAAGAAAATTATGATAAGGATAAGTATATTTCTGTAAAGTTTCAAGTTTAGAAAAAACCCTCACTGTTTTTTGGTTTTTACATATAATATTGTGAGTATAAGCCACCCAACAGGAAGTGAGGGAAATGATGTCTAAAAGTATTCTTACTAAGAGGGAAAAAGAGGTTTTTGATTTATTGATTCAAAATAAGATAACTTCTGAAATTGCTTCTAAGTTAGATATTAGTGAAAAAACTGTCAGAAACCATATATCTAATGTAATGCAGAAGTTAGGAGTTAAAGGCCGTGCAGCCGCTGTTGTTGAGCTTTTAAAAATTGGAGAAATTTCTTTGTAAAAGTACATTTTTATGTGCTTTTTTCATATTCTTTATTAGAGGTGAAGTTTGTGCTTAAAAGAATGTATTTAAAAAAAATAATAATTTGTGTTTCAGCTCTTTTTGTTTTGTTTTTAATATATTTATTTCCTACTGATAGTGTCAATAAATTAGAAAGTATTCGTAAAGAAGTTATTTATGTTGATAGTTCTGTTATAACTAATGATATATTTTTACTTGATAGTCATAACATGGTTAGTTTAACTAGTATTATGGTAGGTTCTGATGATATAGAGTCTAAGGTAAAGGAATTATTAGAGTCTTTAATTATTGATAGTTCTCGTGAAGATTTAATTCCAAATGGATTTAAACCTATTATTCCTAGCGATACTAAGATTTTATCTATTGGTATTGAGAATGGTATTGTTAAGGTTGATTTTTCTAAGGATATTTTTGATATAGATGTTTCTTTAGAAGAAAAGATGATTTCTTCTATAGTTTATACTTTAACTAGCATTGATGGCATTGATGGAGTAATTATTTATGTTGAAGGAAATATTTTGAATAAACTCCCTAAGAGTTTGATTAATTTACCTAGTACCCTTGATAGATCTTTTGGTATTAATAAGGAGTATGATGTTACAAGTAGTAAGAATATTAGTAGTGTTACTACTTATTTTGTTGGTAAAAATAATAGTGAGTATTATTATATTCCTGTTACTAAGTATATGAATGATGATAGGGAAAAGATTAAGATTGTTATTGAAGAATTAGGAAGCTCTAATGTATATAACACTAATTTAATGAGTTTTTTAAATTCTAATGTTAAATTGATTAGTGTTGAGAAGAGCATGGATGTTTTGAATCTTAATTTTAATGAGTATTTATATAGTGATTTAGATACTCATGACATATTAGAAGAGGTAATTTATACTATTTGTTTATCTATTCATGATAATTATGATGTAAAAGAGGTTATTTTTAATGTAAATAATGAAGAAATTTACAAAAGTGTCTTAAAAAGTCTTGAATAAATATATATTTTATTGTATAATTAGTTTGTTCTTTTGGAACAGACTGTCTCAGTAGCTCAGCTGGATAGAGCAATGCCCTTCTAAGGCAGCGGTCAGGGGTTCGAATCCCTTCTGGGACACCATATAGAAAAATACCTAGGTTTTCCTAGGTTTTTTGTTTATGTTATGATAAAAAATATAAAATTTTATATTAGTTGTAACAATATATGGTGGAGTCGGATAGGTTTTACTATCTTCTTTATAAAAATGTTTTAAATATAACTACGACCCCAAGAACATTATACATTATTTTAGTTAATAATGCAATACATTTATTTACTTTACATTTTAATGTTGATATAATACATGTGATATATATAAGAGGTGATTCTATGAAAAAAAACTATTCATTCTACTTTCAAAAGGATAATTCATTATTTAATGGCTCAGTTATTTCTGCGTGCTACAAAGCAAATGAACAAGAAATGAAAAAATATGGTCTTACAAATGAAAATATTCTGATAATATTTAAGCATAATGACTTTGAAAAATTGAAAGAAACAAAAAATATTGATTACTATAATGAAATTAAAACTACTTTTGAAAACGAAGCTATTTTTTTTAGAGTACAAAGTGAATGTTTATTAGGAATGTACGGTGATACACATTGTGATTGTGAAAAACAAAGAATTGAGACAATTAATTTAATATCAGAAAACAATGGTATTTATATACATTTGCCGCAGGAAGCACAAGGATGGGGATTACACTATAAGTTAAGTGAATTAGAATTGCAGGTATCTGGTAGAAATGATAAAGGAAAATATATTGGAATACAAAATAGAGATGATGCACAAAAAATATTATTAGGTAAACAAAATTTTGAGGATTGTAGAAACTATGAAATATTAATTAATATATTGAAGGATTTTAAATTAAATAATAGCAAATTTGTAATTTTATCTAATTCTGAAAAAAAAATTAATGCATTTAAAGATAATGGATTAAACGCGATGGGCATGGAAGAATATAAAAACTATAATATTTCAGAAGATAATCTTTCAGAATATCTGGTAAAAATATTGAATGAAACACATTTATTTGATGAATCGATAATGGAGAAAATATTCACATTAATTGAAAATAGAAAGTATAATACGAGAGCATTATCAACTATAGTAAAAATAATAGAAAAAATAAAAAATGACAAAGATTTTAATTTGAAGAGCAAGTATAAGAATAAGTTTTTAGAGACATATGATGAAATAATATGTGGGGTAGAAAAAAAATATGTATTTGACGAAAAAAGAATCAAAATACAAAATAATTTTTCGTGTAAAGTAAATAGTAGTATTTTTAATGCAATTTATAAAATGTATGGACCTAATGTATTTGATAGAATGTCATTAGAAAAATTATATTATTTTGAAAGTAGTGTAGACAAAAGTACATTAAGAATTCGTTCTAGTCAAGTTTTAGATACTGTATATAATAAATCAATATTTTTAACAGGACAAGTTCATGTAGAGCAAAGATTTTTTAATGAAGATAAAAGTCAAATTATACAAAATGAGATTAGTCTTTCAAAATTACGATCTTATTTTGAAAACAGCGATTTTAATTATGTGAAAAGGGTTGAGATGATCACCATCATTTCTGAAAATCAACTTCCAGGGATTAATATTTATATAAAAAAACTTCCAAATATTGATTGTAGAATAATGGATGTATATGGTCCAAAAGAAAAAATAAAAGAATTTTTGGATAATATATTAAATAATTCAAAAAGAATGGTATTAAATGATGCAGTATCTAATCAAGAATATGAAGATGAAAACTTCACAAATTATAATTTAAGATTTGCAAATATAGAGTCAGCAATATCAGAAGAAAAATGTATATATAATTTATTAAAAAAAGGAGAATAATTATGGAATATGAAGTACGATTTTATTATCCAACATGTGAAAAAGAAAAAATATTAGAACAGTTAAAAAAAAATAAATCATTAACAATAGGAACAAGAAAATATGAGAAAACAATTCAATACGATCATCCTTTTGAAAAAATGAGCTTTTATAAAAAAGAAATAGATGGAAGATTTAGGATTAGAATTACAAATGACCAACAAGATTCGAAGTGCAAAATAAGTTGGAAAAGAAGATTACCTTCAACAACAGAAGAAACTGTAAATAAAGAGGAAGAGGTAGAATTAACTATAGAATATAACGAATATGATAATTTGATGTTTATAGTAGATAACGTTTTAAAAATGAGATGTGTAGAAAGTTATGAAAGGTATAGAACGATTGCATATAATGATGAAATAGAAATTGCAATAGATGAATATCCATTTGGTTTAGCACTGGAAATTGAAAATAAAAGTGTTGAAAATAATCCGCAGAAAATTGTAGAAAAATGGACAAAAGAATTGGGTTTAGATATTAATAAGGCTTATAGGTTATCTTGGGATGATAAATATACAGAGTTGTGTAAAGAGCAGGGCGTGGAACGTTATAATTATGTAACATTTGATTTACCGATGCCACAAGTAAAGGAGTAAAAATGATAAATAATTTAAACAGTAAATTAAATAGTTATTTAAAAGGAGAAAGAATATCAAAAATAAGATATGATGATTTGAAATATATTGCAGAATTAACGAATTTTAATATTAAAATACTTGATTGGTTTAGGTACTTGCACGAAATAGAAATAGAAGGATGGAGAAATAAGAAAGTTACTCAAAAAATATGTAATATTCTTATGAGTGACAAACCAATACAATTTTATTCACTTTTTTGCCCCTCATACATAAAAGCAGAAGGTTCAGATGGCTTTAGAACTGATGATGTTGGTAATACAACAAAAAAGGGGTTGAAAAATTTAGAAGAGTTTTGCAATAAAACAAAAACTATGGGTTTTAAATGTCTGAACCCAGAAGCAATATTTTTTGATTTATCATTAGAACAACCGGAAAAAACAATTAATAAAATATCAGATTTAAAAAAGAATATAGAAAATTTCAAAAAATACGTTCCAAAAAAAATGAAATTTTGCTTACTAAGTGAAAGATTTCCAGAACTATATGATATTATAGGGTATAAAGGAGTAATAATAGAACCATTACCAATTGATGAAACAGTCTTTAATAGAATAGTTGAGCGTGGTGGAAGGTTTTACAAACTTTTTGGATGGGATCAAGAGCAGATAATACAAAGATCCAAAGTTATAGCTTCTAGCGAGTCAACGGTGGGAACATTTATAAGAAATCGAATGCCTAATTCAATAATGTTATATACTCCTACGATGTTGGAAAGAGCACAAGTGTATTCTGGTAAAAACCAAGATGAGCCTTTAGCAATTATAATGCCCAAAAAATAATGATATAAAGTTTTATAAGTGAAAATAAATATTTGAATTACTAAGTAGGAATACTTGGTTTTTTTTACATATTTTTATTTTTATGATAGAATTGTTTTAGGATGTGATTGCATGAAGATAGTTTTTACTGGTGGAGGAACAGCAGGACATATTTCACTTAATTTGGCTTTGATTCCTTATTTTATAGAAAGGGGATATGAAGTTCATTATATTGGTTCTAAAAATGGTATGGAGAAAGATTTAATTAAAGATATGGATAATGTTTATTATCATGAAATTTCTACTGGTAAATTAAGAAGATATTTTTCTTTAGAAAATCTTAAAGATCCTTTTAGAGTTTTTAAAGGAATAATTCAATCTAAGAGGTTGATAAAGCAAATTAAACCTAATATTGTTTTTTCTAAAGGGGGATTTGTTTCTTTTCCTGTGGTTGTAGGTGCTAAGATGAATGGAGTCCCTGTTGTTATACATGAGTCTGATTTATCTGCTGGTCTTGCGAATAGATTATCTTTTCCTTTTTGTAAAAAAATATTTTTGACTTTTGATAATGATAAGTTTAAGAAAAAAGGAGAATATATTGGTGCGATTGTTAGAGATGGATTAGATTTAGGTAATAAAGATAAAGGGAAAAAGCTTTGCGGATTTTTAGATGACAAGCCTACACTTCTTGTTATGGGTGGTAGTTTAGGCGCTAAAAGCATTAATGAAGCTATATGGAATAATTTAGATGAATTATTAAAAAAATTTAATGTTGTTCATATTTGTGGTAAGGGTTCTTTAAAAGATATTAAAAAAGAAGGGTATGCTCAATTCGAATTTGTTAGAGATGAACTTAAAGATATATTTGCGATAAGCGATATGGTTATTTCTAGAGCTGGCGCTAATTCTATATTTGAGTTTTTATCTGTAAAACTTCCTATGTTATTAATACCTTTGCCTCTTAGTCAAAGCAGAGGTGATCAAATTGAGAATGCTAGATATTTTAAAGATAGAGGGTATTGTAATATATTGGAAGATGAAAATATTAATAAAGAATTTCTAGATAAAGTATTTGATACTTATGAACATATTGATGAATTTAAGAAGAATATGGATAATCAAAATGAATTAGGTAATATAGAGGATGTTGTTAATAAAATAATTGATTTAAAAAGATAAATATGTTATATTTGGTTTAAGAGGTGTTTTTATGAATAAAGCTTTTAAAAGAATGAGAGATTATTCTCATGAAGAATTTGTAGAGTTAGTTGAAAGTTTGAATGATGATCAATTATTGGAATTAAGTGCCAATTATGGAGGTTATCCAGTATTATTTAGAATGGCTTTAGATGAAAGAATATGTCATATTCCTTTTATTCAGACTGGTTCTTCTGTTATTGTTAGAAATGAGAAGGATGAAATATTACTTCAACAACGTTCTGATAATGGTATGTGGGGTTTACCTGGGGGATGTCAAGATTTAGGAGAGAATCTTAGAACTACTGCTGTTAGAGAGCTTTATGAGGAAACTGGTATTAAGGTTAATGAATCTGATTTAGTTTTAATAGATACACTTTCTGGTGAAGAACGAAAAAGAAGCTATCCTAATGGTGATATAGTATATAATAATAGTTCTTTATATTTAGTAGATGTTAATACTAATGATATTAATATTAAGATTGATTCTGAATCTATAAAATTAGAATTTTTTGGTTTAGATAATTTACCAGATAAATTACATGATGGCGACATGATAGATGCTTATGTAAGTTTTATTAATAAAAAAATATGCTAGTTTTTACGAATTCATTTTATTGAATTCTTTTTTGTTATATTTTTATTAATTATTGTATAATATAATAAGAGGCGATGTTATGGGGAAATTATTTGGATTAATTTTTATTGGTATATGTATATTTTTATTTATTAATTTGTACAAGCCATTTGGTGGTGTTCCTAATAATAATGATTTTAAAGATTATTTAATAAGGTCATCTATTATAAAAAATAATAGGTTTAGAAGTAGTTCTAATGATAAATATACTGATTTATATAGTGATAGGACTAGTGGTAAAGGTGTTAAACCTAAGGATAAGTTTCCTGTAGAAAAGTTTTCTTATGTTAGTGATTATAAGGATAATGATGCTTTAATTACATGGTTTGGTCATTCTACTGTTTTGATACAAATGAGTGGATTAAATATTTTAGTTGATCCTATGTTTTCTAGTGTTGCTTCTCCTTTTTTTATAGGACCTAAGAGATATAGTGATTTACCGTGTTCTATAGATGAATTACCTAATATTGATGTTGTTGTTATTACTCATGATCATTATGATCATTTGGATTATAAAAGTATTAAGGAATTGAATAGTAAAACAAGTAGGTTTATTGTTCCTTTAGGTATTGATAAGGATTTAGAAAAATTTGGTGTTGATAGAGGTAAGATAACTAATATGTCTTGGTGGGAAGAGATAGATATTTCAGGTTTAACAATTGCTTGTACTCCTTCTACGCATTATTCTGGAAGATATATATTAGATTATGGTAAGGCTTTATATTCATCTTTTGTTTTTAAGAATTCTTATAATACTATATTTGTTAGTGGTGATACTGGTTATGGTGATCATTTTAAAGAGATTGGTAAGAAGTATGATATTGATTTTTCATTACTTGATTCTGCTCAGTATAATGTTAAATGGCATAGTTCACATATGTTTCCTGAAGAAGCAGTTCAAGCTTCAATTGATTTAAATTCTAAATTATCTATGCCTGTTCATTGGGGTGCGTTTGTTTTATCTGATCATTCTTTTGATGATCCTGTAAATAGATTTGTTATGAAATCTAAAGAAGATAATGTTAATTATATGATGCCTAAAATGGGTCAAACAGTTAGTATAAAGGATTATAAAAGGTATCAAAGTGAATGGTGGAAGAATATAAAATAATAATAATATTGTATAAAAAAAATAAATATCATCATAATATAAATGGTGATAATATGGAAAAAGAAAAAAATGATATTAAGAATGAATCAGAAAATCAATGTAGTGAAAACATTAATGCTTTAGATGAGATTTGCAAGGGTGCATGTATGGGAATGGACGCTATTCATTTTATTCTTGATAAGCTTGATAATGAAGATTTAAAGGAATATCTTAATAAGGATTATGAGAAATATGAAAAGATTAAGAATGAAATTGAAGAGATATATCCAGAGTATAATGATGGTAAACCTCATGAAACAGGTCCTATTAATAAGGCAATGACGTGGTATAATGTTGAGATGAAGACTCTTACTGATGATTCTACTAGTAAGATTGCTGAATTATTATTACAAGGTATTAATATGGGAATTATTGAAGGTAGAAGAATTTTAAATAAGAAGTTGATTGATGATAAAGTAAGTAAAATTGTTTCAGAATATGTTTCTATGCAGGAAAAGAGCATGGAAGTTGTTAAGAAGTATTTGTAAAACTATTTTTATAGTTTTTTTTCTTTTTTGTGGCAAAAATTAATTTTTTCTAGTAAAATAATAATAGGGAAGTGGAATGATGAAGAAGTATAATAAGAAGAGATTAATTGTATTAATATTAGTGATTGTTATTGTTTTATTATGTATTTTGGGTTTTATTTTTATCAAATCTAAATCATTAGTTGTAAAGTATGAAAAAAGTATTTCTGTTAAATTGAACGAGGAAGTTTATGATACTGATAATATTACTATTGTAAAGAACGGTAGTTTTGTTAATGAAAAGGTTAAATTAGATACTTCCAAAGTAGGTGTACAGGAGGTTAAGGTTATTATTAGGGATTTTTTTAAGAAAAATAAGGAAATTACTTATAAATTAGACGTTAAGGATAACGAAGGCCCTGTTATTAATTTTAAGAATTTAAGTACTGAGGTTGGTAAAGATATTGATTTACTAACTGGTGTTAGCGCAACTGATGATTCTGGTGAGAATATAAGTGTTGCAGTAAGTGGTGATTATGATATTAATACTGCAGGTGATTATAAGTTATATTATGTAGCTAAAGATTCAAGCGGTAATGAAACACGTGAAGAATTTACTTTAACTGTAAATAAGAAAGTTGCTGTTAGTGGTGATGCGCGTATTATGCCTGATAGAAAATTTAAGACTTCAAAAGGATTTGATGCTGAAACAAAAAATGGTTTAACTTATATTGATGGCTATTTGGTTGCGAATAAGACTTATTATTTGCCTTCTACTTATAATCCAGGACTTAATTCTAATGTTCAGTCACAAGCTAATTTAATGTTTGCTGATGCGAAAGCTTTAGGATTAAATATATATTTATCTAGTGGTTTTAGATCTTATTCAACTCAAAAGAATATTTATAATAATTATGTTTCGCGTGATGGTAAGGCTAAGGCAGATACATATTCTGCTCGTCCAGGACATTCTGAACATCAAACAGGACTTGCTTTTGACGTTAATCAAATAGATAGTTCTTTTGACAATACACCGGAGGCAATATGGCTTTCTAATAATTGTTATAAATATGGATTTATACTTAGATATCCAAAAGGTAAGGATAATGAAACAGGATATATGTATGAATCATGGCATTTTAGGTATGTTGGTACTGAATTAGCTGAGAAGTTATATAATAATGGTGATTGGATTACAATGGAGTCTTATTTTGGATTTACAAGTGAGTATGATTATTAAATTTTAAAAAATGATTTAAAAAGTATTTTAATGAATTTATTAAAGTGCTATAATTAAGAAGAGCCTATCAGTTCTCGTGACTGATAGTTTTTATTTTTTAGGAGGTATGTTATGACAAAATATGTATTTGTTACTGGTGGTGTTGTATCTGGATTAGGTAAAGGTATTACAGCGTCATCACTTGCTCTTTTATTAAAATCAAGAGGATATAAGGTATTTATGCAAAAGTTTGATCCTTATATTAATGTAGACCCAGGAACTATGAATCCTATTCAACATGGTGAAGTTTTTGTTACTTATGATGGATGTGAAACTGATCTTGATTTAGGTCATTATGAAAGATTTATTGATGAGGAGTTAAATTATACTTCTAATATTACAAGTGGTAAAATTTATTCTTCTGTTATTGAAAAGGAAAGACGTGGAGATTATTTAGGCGCTACTGTTCAAATGGTTCCACATGTTACTAATGAGATTAAGAATAAAGTATATGAAGCTGGTAATGTAACTGGTGCTGATATAGTTATCACTGAAATTGGTGGTACAGTTGGTGATATTGAGTCTCAATCAATGATAGAGGCTTTAAGACAAATTCAATATGAAAAGGGCAGTGAAAATACATTTTTTGTTCATTGTACATTGATTCCATATATATATGGTTCTAATGAGTTGAAAACTAAACCTACTCAAAATAGTGTTAGGGATTTAAGAAATATGGGTATTAGACCTGATGCTTTGGTATGTCGTGCTCCATTTAATACTGGTGATAATATTAAGAAAAAATTATCAATGTTTTGTTCTGTCCCAGTAGAGAATGTTATTGATTCTATTGATGTTAAGAACATTTATGAAATCCCTATTAATTATTATAATCAAGGATTTGATGAAATTGTTTTAAAGCAATTTGGTTTACCTATTAAAAAAGCTAACCTTGATTATTGGAAGAAGTTAATTAAGACTGTTGATAATTTAAAGGAAGAAGTAGAGATTGCTTTAGTTGGTAAGTATGTTGAGTTACATGATGCATATATTTCTGTTGCTGAAGCTTTAAAACATGCAGGTTATAAATATAATACTAAAGTTAATATCAATTGGATTGATTCTGAATCTTTGGAAGGCGAAAGCGTTAATCTAAAAGAGATATTTAAAAATTCTAGTGGTATACTTGTTCCTGGAGGATTTGGTACTCGTGGTACTAATGGTAAGATGAAAGCTATTAATTATGCTCGTGTTAATAAGATTCCTTATTTAGGTATTTGTTTAGGAATGCAATTAGCAGTTATAGAGTTTGCTCGTAATGTTCTTAAGTTAGAGGATGCTACTTCTACAGAATTTGATTCAATGTGTAAGAATCCTGTTATTGATTTAATGGCTGATCAAAAGTCTGTAAGTAATATGGGTGGTACATTGAGACTTGGAAATTATGAATGTACAATAGTTCCAAATACACTTGCTGCTAAGATTTATGGAACTGATAAGATATTGGAACGTCATAGACATAGATATGAATTCAATAATAAATATAGAGAAGAATTAGAGGCTAAAGGACTTGTTATTTCTGGTATAAACGAAGCAAATAATTTGGTTGAAATTGTTGAACTTAAAGATCATCCATTCTTTATTGCTGGTCAATTTCATCCAGAGTTTAGAAGTCGTCCAACAAGACCTCATCCACTTTTTGATGCATTTGTTGGTGCTAGTATAAAAAAATAAATATTTGAAGATTTATATTTATAAGTCTTCTTTTTTGTGCTATAATTTATTATATGGTGATGGTATGAAAATACGAGGTATTAATTTAAATTATGAAAGGTATGGTAATTCTAAAGGACAAAGTATAGTTTTACTTCATGGATGGGGTCAAAATATTGAAATGATGAAGCCTATTGGTGATAATCTTCAAAAAGATTTTGATATTATTATATTTGATTTTCCTGGATTTGGCAGGAGTGATGAGCCAACTAGTGTATGGTCATGTTATGATTTTGTTGATCTTATTCATGAGGCTTTGGAAGAATTAAATGTTAAGAATCCTATTATTATAGGACATTCTTTTGGCGGTAAAATAGGTTATATATATGCTAGTAAGTATGGTGCAAAAAAATTGGTTAGTCTAGCGGGACCATATTGTCGTGAGATTACAAAGGTATCTTTTAAAGTGAAAGTTTTAAAGTTTATGAAGAATGTTCCTGTTGTTAATAAGTTAGAGAATGTTGTAAAGAAACATATGGGTTCTACTGATTATAGGAATGCTAGTGGGGTTATGAGAGACATTCTAGTTAAACATGTCAATTTAGATGTTACTGAGGATGTAAAAAAAATTAAATGTCCAACATTACTTATATGGGGTACTAATGATACTGCAGTTTCAATTAGTAGAGGATATGAACTTGAAAAATTAATTAAGGATGCAGGTATAGTTGTGTATGATGGTTGTACTCATTATGCATATTTAGAAAGATTAGGCCAAACCGTTAATGTTTTAAGAAGTTTTTTAGGAGTTGATAAATAGTGAAGATAAAAGTTGGAGTTATATTTGGTGGAGAGACAGTTGAACATGAAGTAAGTATTATTTCTGCAATTCAAGCAATTAATAATATGGATACTAATAAGTATGATATTATTCCTATTTATATAGATAAGAATAGAGTGTGGTATACAGGTCGTATGCTTATGGATATTCAAATTTATAAAGATATGGAATTACTTAGAAGGTATGCTAAAAAGGTTACTTTATGTAAGAAGCATGGTAGGTATTTTTTAGTTAATACTACTGGATTATTTAGAAGAGATATTGCTGAAATTGATATTGCTTTTCCAATTGTTCATGGTGTTAATGTTGAAGATGGTACTTTACAAGGTTATTTAGATACTGTTGGTGTTCCATATGTTGGATGTAGAGTAATTGGTGCTGCTCTTGGACAAGATAAAGTTGTCATGAAACAAGTTTTTGAAAGTGCAGGTATTCCAATTGTACCTTATACTTGGTTCTTTGATTGTGATTACTATAGTATAAGAGAGGAAATATTTAAGAATATTAATAAATTAGGTTTTCCGGTTATAGTTAAGCCTGCAAATCTTGGGAGTAGTATAGGTATTAGTATTGCTCATAATAATGATGAATTGGCTACTGCTATAGAGGACGCTATTAATTATGATAATAAGATTGTTGTTGAGAAAGTTATTCAAAACATGGTCGAAGTTAATTGCAGTGTTTTGGGTAATTATGAAAGCCAACAAGTTGGTGTATTAGAAGAAGTAATGGGATCTGATGAGATATTATCTTATCAAGATAAGTATTTAGGTAATGGTAAAACTAAAGGCGTTAAAGGTGTTAAATCAACTGGTTCTAAGGGAATGGCTAGCGCTAGTAGAATTATTCCTGCAAGAATTAGTGATAAGATGACTGAAGAGATTAAAGAGACATCTAAGAAAGTGTTTAGAACTCTTAACTTAGGTGGGGTTTGTAGAATTGATTATTTAATTGATAAGAAACATAATAAGTTTTATGTTAATGAACCAAATACAATTCCAGGAAGCTTATCATTCTATTTATGGGAGCCAGTTGGTAAATCATATCCTAAATTACTTGATGAAATGATTAACATAGCTATAAAAGATTTTAAAAATAGAAGTAATAAAACATATTCATTTGATACTAATATATTAAGTAATTTTGATGGATCAAAAGGATCAAAAGGGAAATTGAAAGGATAGGATATTATGGATATAAAAGGATCAAAAACAGAACAAAATTTAATGAAGGCTTTTGCAGGTGAATCTCAAGCTAGAAATAAGTATACTTATTTTGCTTCTAAGGCTAAAAAGGATGGTTATGAACAAATAGCTGCTTTATTTGAAGAAACTGCAAATAATGAAAAAGAACACGCTAAAATGTGGTATAAGGAATTACATGATGGTATTATTCCTGATACTGTTAGTAATCTAAAAGAAGCTGCTGATGGTGAAAACTATGAGTGGACTGATATGTATGAAGAATTTGCTAAAACTGCTGAAGAAGAAGGATTTAAGGCTTTAGCTCTTAAGTTTAGACAAGTAGGTGCTATTGAGAAACATCATGAAGAAAGATTTAGACAATTGCTTAAAAATATTGATGATGAAGTTGTATTCTCTCGTGATGAAGAATGTATTTGGATTTGTAGAAATTGTGGACATGTTGTAGTTGGTAAGAAGGCTCCAGAAGTATGTCCTGTATGTGCTCATCCAAAGAGTTATTTTGAATTAAAAGCAAATAATTATTAAAAAAATTCATAGATTATTCTATGAATTTTTCTTATATTCCCAATTTCTTATTTCTTCCATATCTATTCCATATTCTTTTATATATTCTTTATGTTTTATTAATTTATTGTTCATTTGTTGTATTATATGTGCTCCTGTGTTGTTTAGATTTGAAAGTTTTTTAACCATTTCTATAACTATATGGAATCTATCGATTTTATTTTGTACTCTCATGTCAAATGGAGTAGTTATAGATCCTTCTTCAAGGTATCCTAATACTTTAATGTTTTTGTTTGTTCTTTCAAATAGTAATTGTTTTATTAAAGCAGGATATCCATGGTTTACAAATATAACTGGTTTGTTTTTTGTAAACATCATATCAAATTCTTCATTTGTTAGTCCGTTTTCATTTAGTTTTCTATCTTGTAGTTTCATTAGATTTATTACATTTATAAATCTTATTTTTATATTTGGGATATATTCTCTTATTATAGTTGTTGCAGCTAGTGCTTCTAGTGTTGGAGTTGATCCTGCACAAGCTAGTATTATGTCTGGATCTTCCATGTAGTCATTACTTGCGAATTCCCATATACTTATTCCTTGTTTAAAGTGTAGTTTTGCTTGTTCTAGTGTTAACCATTGATTTGTTGGATGTTTAGATGCGACTATTGCATTTATTTTTTGCCTTGATTTTAAACAGTTATCAAATGTTACTAGTAATGTATTTGCGTCTGGTGGAAGGAATAGGTTAATTATATTTGATTTTTTATTTGCTAGATGGTCTAGGAATCCTGGTTCTTGGTGTGTATATCCGTTATGATCTTGTTGCCATACGTTTGATGTTAGAATATAGTTTAGTGATGGTATATCTTTTCTCCAAGGTATTTCTTTAGTCATTTTTAACCATTTAGCGTGTTGGCTAGTCATTCCATCAACTATTCTTATAAATGCTTCGTAGCTAGCGAACATTCCATGTCTTCCTGTTAGTGTATATCCTTCAAGCCATCCTTCACATAGATTTTCATTTAACATTGAATCCATTACTCTACCATCGCTTGCTAAGAATTCATCATTTTCTAACATTGGTATATTCCAAGTTCTATTTGTTGCTTCAAATACATGGTTTAATCTATTTGACATTGTTTCGTCTGGTCCAAATATTCTAAAGTTATCTGGATTTAATTTAAATACATCTCTTATATAGTTTCCAAGTTCAATCATGTCTTGTTTAACTGTTTCTCCTGGATTTTTAACTCTTACTTCATACTTAGTTATATCTGGTAGATTTAATACTTTTGGTACTCCAGGGTTTGTATTAGGATTAGCGCTCATTCTCATGTTACCAGTAGGCGCTAAAGCTTTTAATTTTTCTACTAATTTTCCATTTTCATCAAATAGTTCTTCTGGTCTATAACTTTTTAACCAATTATATAGTATGTTTAAGTGTTCTTCTTTTGACATATCTACTGGTACTTGATGAGCTCTGAATGTTCCTTCTATTTGTTTTTCATCTACTATTTTTGGACCTGTCCATCCTTTTGGAGTTCTAAGTACAATTACTGGCCAGTAAAATTTTTCTTTTGAGTTTAAATTTCTTACTTTATATTGTATTTCTTTTATATCATTTATTACTTTGTCTAGTGTTTTTGCCATTTCAGCATGCATTATCATTGGTTGGCTTCCTTCAACATAGTATGGTTTCCATCCATATCCGTGGAAGAAAGAATCCATTTCTTCGTGTGTCATTCTAGACATTATTGTTGGATTTGAAATTTTGTATCCATTTAGGTGTAGTATTGGAAGTACTGCTCCGTCTGTTTTTGGATTTAAGAATTTTAGGCTGTGCCAAGATGAGGCTAGGGTAGCGGTTTCTGATTCTCCATCTCCTACAACACAAGCAGTAATTAAGTCTTTATTATCGAATACACTTCCGAATGCATGTGCGAGTGAGTATCCTAGTTCTCCGCCTTCATGAATTGATCCTGGTGTTTCTGGTGCGACATGTGATGAGATTCCTCCTGGAAAAGAGAATTGTTTAAATAGGCGTTTTAATCCTTGTTTATCTTCACTAATATAAGGATAGATTTCACTGTATGTTCCTTCTAGATAAGTGTTTGATACAATTCCATTTCCTCCATGTCCTGGACCTGATATATATATCATATTTAAGTCATATTTTTTTATTATTCTATTTAGGTGAACATAAATAAAGTTTTGTCCTGGTACAGTTCCCCAGTGACCAACTATTTTTTTCTTTATGTGTTCTTTTTTTAATGGTTGCTCTAATAATGGATTGTCTAATAGGTATAGTTGCGCTGCTGATAGGTAGTTGGCAGCTCTCCAATATGCATCCATTCTTCTTAGATAGTCAACTGTTAATGGTTGTTTTTCTTCTATATTCATGTTACCCTCCATATTATTCTTTTACTATATACTATTTTATAATAATTTTGAGTATAAATCAATATAAAGATTTTTTAAAAAAAATAAAA
Organism: Bacilli bacterium; assembly: GCA_918219625.1. The sequence goes on along the minus strand of CAKJXT010000109.1, from coordinate 2,457 downwards.
AATGTCTTGTAGTTTAAATAATTTTATGATATATTATATTTGTTCTTTTTTTGAATGGACTGTTAGCTCAGTTGGTAGAGCAACTGACTCTTAATCAGTGGGTCTAGGGTTCGAGTCCCTAACAGTCCACCATTTATTTTTTAAAAAGTTACAAAAAGGTATTGCATTATTTATTAAAATTATGTATACTTTAGTAGTAATGTTTTCTGGACTTGTAGCTCAGTTGGTTAGAGCACACGCTTGATAAGCGTGGGGTCGCAGGTTCAAGTCCTGCCAGGTCCACCATATTGGATTATAAGAACTTTTATAGTTCTTTTTTTGTTGATTTTGATTAATGTATGTAATATAATAAATTGCAGGAGAGTGATTTATAATGGAAATAAGAAAAGTATTAATAAGTGATTTTGAAGATATATTGAGATTACAATTGCAGTTAGAAGATGCTGAAGTTGTTTTTGATAATAATTTAGTAAGTCATTGCTATGATACAGAAGAGGGAAGAAAAAAATTAAAAAAAAGAATAAGATCTAAAAGCAATATATTCTTTGTTATGGAAGATGATAATAAAATTGTAGGTTTTATTGATGGAAATGTTCCTGATGATGAATGGTGGTATAAGGAAAAAGTTGCTTATATTAATCATTTGTGTGTTGATTCTTCTTATAGAAAAAAAGGCGTTGCGACTAAATTAATGTCTGAATTTGAGAAGGTTGCTAAAGAAATAGGTGCAAAAGATCTTAGATTATTGGCATTTCCTAATAATAAACCTGCTGTTTCATTTTATAAGGAAAATGGTTTTTCTGAGTATTCAATTTATTATAATAAGAGAATTAAAAAATAATATAGTTAGATTAAGAACTTTGAAAAAAGTTCTTTTTTTTTAATTAATTTAAGGAATTTATAAATTTATCTCGTATTATTTATTATGGGGTGAAAATATGCAATAAATTTGATTTATTTTATTAATTATAAAGATAGAGGAGGAGATTATGAATCAAGATAAGATGTATTTAATTAATAAATTATTTAATGATAAAACAATAAGAACTGTTTGGGATGAGGAACATGGGAAATATTATGTTAGTGTTGTCGATTTGGTTGGAGCGGTTTCTGAAAGTAAGGATAAACAATCATATTGGAGAAAATTAAAACAGCGTTTAAAAGAAGAAGGAAATGAAACCGTGACAAATTGTCACACTTTGAAATTAAAAGCTCAAGATGGTAAATATCGCATTACTGATGTTGTTGATATTGAAGGAATGTTTAGAATTATAGAGTCAGTCCCTAGTAAGAATGCAGAACCGGTAAAACTTTGGTTAGCTAAACTAGGTAGTGAGAGAATAAACGAAGTATTTGATCCATCACTTGCTACTCAAAGATCAATTGATTTATATAGGGCTAAAGGTTATGATGAAAAATGGATTTCTCAAAGAATTAAAAGTATTCAAGATAGAAAAGAGTTGACTGATGTTTGGAAAGATAATGGAATAATTGACGGAAAAGAATATGCTATATTAACGAATGAAATTTATAATGAATGGTCAGGTATGAAAGCTAGTGAATATAAAGAGTTTAAAGGGCTTCGCAAGGAGTCTTTAAGAGATAATATGTCTCGTATGGAGGAATTATTAGCTGATTTAGGTGAGGAAGCTACTAAGGAATTAGCTAAAAAGCATAAACCTTATGGTTTAGAAGAAAATAAAAGAATTGCTAGATTGGGTGGACATGCTGCTAAATCTGCTAGAGATGATTTTGAAAAAAATCTTGGTGAAACAGTGATAACAAAAGAAAATAATTTGAATTATAAATATATTGATAATAAAAAGATTGAAAAAAAATAGTACTCATGTACTATTTAAATAAATTACTTATTGTTGTATCTAGTGCTTTTGAAAGTTTTAACATTGTTGTAAGTGTTAGATTCTTATATCCTTTACAAGATTCTATTTGTTTTACATATGAAATACTTAAATCAGCAAGTTCTGCTAATTCTTCTTGAGTTAAATTTTTTCTTTTTCTTAGTTTTTTTATATTGTCACTAAATATGAGATATTGGTTTAGTAAGTCTTTATTTGCAATCATATTTGCCTCCTGTTTACATTTTCTCACAAATAATAGACAAAGACAGTACACTGATAGTGCACTTTGTGGTATACTAGTTTTATAGTGGAGGTAGTATGATGTACAATAAATTGAAAGAAATTAGAATTAAAAATAATATGACTTTAGTTGATGTAGCAAAACAAGTTGGTATTAGTAAACCATTTTATTGTCAACTTGAGAATGGAAAGAGAAGGTTACTTTACGAAACTGCTGTTAAAATCGCTAAAGTTTTTAATGTTAAGCCTGATTATTTGTTTTATGATGATACAAGGAATTCAATGAATGAAAAAGATAATTAATCTTTTCATTTTTTATTGTTATTAAGTTTTTACTGTGTTAAAATGATTTTAGATT
>CAKJXT010000108.1 GCA_918219625.1 Bacilli bacterium | reverse complement strand
TGTTTACCCCTAATCTCATAAATCATGTTCTCAACATTTATTTCTTTTTCTACTATTTCATGCATAAATATTCCTCCTTTACAATAAAAAAAAGATACTTATCCTAAAATAAGTATCCCGCATGCATGCAATCTTTTTATCTTACCCTAAAAAGAAAACCCTAGTCGACCAAATTGTCATATTAATTATCGATAAGTATTAATACGAACACATTATAACAAAACAATATATTTAACGTCAAGTTTATTTAAACATATTTTAAAAATTAATTACTTTAGGTGCATCAGTAAAAGATGAAATTATAGCCTTACCAGATTCAAAATAAAGAACAGCTGTATTATCATCTAACTCATTATACATTCCTCTTAAATCAGGATTCATATCAAGCATATATTTCTTAGCCTCTACTCTATCATCTAAAACTAATTTACCTGTAACTCTTATCCATTTACCATCTTTAAATGCACAAATTTCAACATTATTATTCTCACTAATTTGTTTAAAAACATCTTTTTTCTTACCAGTTTGAATATATAAATGTTCCTCAAAAATCTCTGCAGTTCCAAAAGGTCTAACTCTTGGTTGATCACCTTCCACTGTAGCCAAATAATAAACCCCACACTCTTTTAAAAATCTTTGTATTTCTTTCATACTATACCACCATTATAATTTTATCAAAATAAAAAAAAAGTAGCAATATTGCTACCTTAATATTTAAATTATTTAGTTACTTCTGGATTAGCTTTATAAGCTTCAAAATAATTTACACCATACATTTCATGAATATCCTCAGTACCCTTAACAACAACTTTATTATTTTCTAATCCAAGTTTTGCTAATAAAGATTCTAAAGTATATCCTTCTTCCTCAAGATATTCTTTATCTATCTCTAAGAATGCTGGAATTGCAGGAAACTTATCTATATCAAATGATACCTTTCCTAATTCATAAGAAACTCTTGGAGCTTCTACTCTAGTTTTTGGTTCTAATCCCAATTGTAAAAGGAAAGACATTGCTTCTTCTGAATTAGTTGTCTTAAACTTTATTGCAGCCTTTGTTTCTGGTGTACTTTGACCAACATGCATAGTAATCTTTGCTTTATCTTCTTGAGTAAATCTTATTAATTTGTCCTCATTATTTAAATAATGATTATCTTTTGTATCAAGTGCAATTATTGTTCTAACACCTTCATATACCTTCTTAGCACCAATTTCTTCTAATTTCTTGCACAATTCTTCAACATTAACATCTAAAACTTTAACTTCATGTTCTTGATATTTTCTTATATCTTCCATAAAAATCTCCTTCCCCAATAACGTTTTGGTTGGCTCTATTATATAACAAGTCAACAAACATGTCAACATTTAACCATTTAACATATATTATTAATTATATATGGTGCTGAAGACAGGAATCGAACCTGCGACCTATTCATTACGAGTGAATTGCTCTACCTACTGAGCTACTTCAGCATACCTCCATTATATCAAAAAAAGAAATAATAAAAAATATTATTTCTAAAAAATTACAATGATTTTAAACTAACACCAGGATAATAATGAAATAAAATATCACGATAACTACTACCTGCTTTAGCCATACCATTCGCTCCATACTGACTCATTCCAACACCATGTCCATATCCACGAGTAGTAATAACAACACCTTCATCATTCTTTGAAATATCAAAATCCGCACTCCTTAAACCTAATTTATTTCTAAAGTCTATACCACTAAATGTAACCTCACCAACACTTATACTAGATACTCTATCACCTATTGTCTTACTATTAATAATAAAATCAGTATCACTAGTTATAATAACACCTAACTTCTTAGAAATATCAGAATAACTAAAACTAACTGTTTTCAAATAAGAAGGATTGCCACTATCATAAGGACTATCAACACTAACTAAATAAGGAAAAGAATTACCCCAAACATTACTAGAATCTTCAGTTCTACCATTACTAGTTGAGTGATATACAGCTTCAATATAATTACCATTATAAGTTAAATACATACCTTTTGTACTATCAACCGCACTCTTAACCTTATTATAATAAGTATTAAAACTACTACCCCATAAAGATTTAAGTTGATCATTAGACTTATAACTTTGACTAGACTCATTATCACTTAAAACAGTACCACGACTATTAGCTTTTAATGCATATGTTCTAGCAATCACAGCTTGCGCTTTTAAAGCCTCAATATTAAAAGAAGCAGGCATTTCAGCTCCCACTACTCCAGTAACATACTCCTCTAACTCTATCTTAACAACACTACCACCTCTTTTAACACTAACATAAATATTATTATCAACAACCTCTTTAACCTCAGTTTTTGCTTCTACCTTAGGAGTACTTACTTCTTGTACTTGTTTTTTCTCTTCAACTTTAGGAACAGTAACTTCTTTATTTTGAACCTTCTGTTCTACTTTAGGAACAACATTTTCTTTAACTTGAACATTCTCATTCTTGAACTGTTCAACTTTTTCATTCTTAACTTCTTTATCATCTTTAACATCATTAATAACAACACTATCACCATTAGATAAAGTAACACTCTCATTAGGAGTAACAAAATCATCATTAGTAACACTACTCTCTACTTGTTTTATAGGATTACTCGGATTTCCAGTAAAATTAGGAGTATTTAAAATAATACTTCCAAATAATACTCCACCAGAAACAAGTAATACAGTCATTCCTTTAAAAGAAATCTTATTATCACGAATAAAATTTCTAACAACTTCCTGTATTTTTTCTCTCTTAGCCATAAAATCAAAACTAGAAAACTCATAACTAAAATCAAAATTAAGATATAAAACTTCTTCACCATTAATACTTCTAATAAAATAGCTATTGATCATAAGATTCACCAGTATTATTTTTAACTAAGAAAAATTATATATACAAAAAATAGTTAGTAAAAAACTAACTATCTTTTTAATCTCCTTTCAATTCTCTTTTGAACAATTCTTTCTTGTTCTTCATTTTGTTGTTGAATGTTTCTATCTTCAGCGACTTTGTCCCAATCAACATGAGATGAAAGAACATCTACAATTTTTTGATAAAATTCTTTAGACCTACTAGACCTAGTAGCAAGTAAATCAGCAAGTTTTTGATGAAGAAACTTTTCCTCCCTAGTATAACAACCTGAATAACTTTTAATCATTTCAGAAATAGATTCTTTTTCAAGTGGAACTTCCCCTTTTTTATAACTTGATTCAAAGTAATTTCGATAACAAACTAAATCTTTAGAACCTCCAAACTTAAGATACATATTAATCATGTGTCTTATATATCCGTCATGTTTAGCTCCATAAATCATCGGAATATCAATATCAAGTCCAAATTCTTTCGCAAACAATAATGCCCTAAAAGCTCCATAACTAGTATTATAATTCTCAATAATCTTATACATAACACAATTTAAAAATTCTTGTCTTAAATAATTTAATTTATAATAATATAAGAAATAATCTCGCAAACCATGATTATTAATAAAAGTATCAGCATCCAAAAAATCAGTAATATGAATTGAGCAATCATATTTAAACTCTTTATATGAATACCCTTCTCTAAACTTAATAAGTTCTATAAACCCTTTAGGTGTTAACCAATAACAAGAATTACCTATTCTAATACTTTCAGAACGGCCTTTTTCTTTCTTAAAAATCATTCTTTCATCAAAACTCAACGTTTTTAAAAATGTTCCGACATCAAATAATTTTGACATTTCCAAATAATAAACATCAGAATCATCATCAAAATTATCATGAATATATTTATTTCTATCAAAATTTAAATAATCAGAAACATTAATACTATCAGATGTTAGCATTCTCTCTAATAAAGAATCACTATATCTCATCTCATACCATGAAACAGTCTTATTAATAAGTTCTCTAATGTCTATATGATAATAATCAAATTTTTCAAACCATTCTTCAAATAAATCAATTCGCTTACTTAAATTAACAGGATATTTCTTTCTCATTACATATAACTCTTGCAAAAATGGATTTAAAATTTTTTTTAGAACCTCAACATTACCTTTAACATCCTTTTCACTAAAACCAACACATTTTAAAAACTCATTCCAATCCAATTCCTGATTGTTTTTTTTAGGAATTTTTATAGTTTCATTTTCATTACTAGATTTAGATACATTATTAGATTTAGAACCTTTTTTAAAAATATTAAATATACCCATTCAAACCACCAACACAAATATAACAAAATAAAAAAAATAAAGCAATAAAATTAAAACGAATAACCAAAAAAATTAGATATACACTATAATACAACCTTTGAATATGCTGCTATTATTCGCTTTTTCCTTTTAACTAACACATTTTGAAAACATTGTTTATGTTCTTCCTCAGACCTACAATCACCAAGAAAATAAAAACAAATTAAAATATAAAGAGAATTATCATCAGAATATTTATTAATATCTTGTTTTATCCTTTTAACTGACATATCAGATACTTTAATTTGTGAAAAGTCTTTAATAACACTTTCACCATTAACATCCTTTTTAATATCACTAATACAATAATAAAACATAAAAAGTTCAGTCCTAATATCCTCATCTGATTGACCAGTCATTACTGCATATCTTATCCTTTGTAACAAAGATTTTTTTAAAGAATCATTCACTTCTAATCACCAACACAAATATAACAAAATAAAAAAAATAAATCAATAAAATTAATATAAAAACCTAGAATAATCTAGGTTATATTTTTGAACTCATTAAATTACTAGAAGAATATCTTCTAAGTCCTCTATAAAATATAATAAAAGCAAAATAAATTAAGAATATACATACGCAAGTATTAATTAAGAATAAATTTAAATCAAAATTCACAATAACATGAACCGGTATATAATTAGATATCCCAACAGGAATAAGTGTAAACAAAAGTGCTTTAGCTACACCCTTAAATATACCATCAGGGTAAGTCGCAAAATTGCACATTAACCTATTTCCCAAAACACTTACAGTTGTAGTATTAGAAAACCAAAAACTCAAACTATTTAAAATAATAGAAATACAAGTAATAATAATACCTCC
>CAKJXT010000107.1 GCA_918219625.1 Bacilli bacterium | reverse complement strand
CAACCTGTTGGATATTCTAGTGATGTTGATAGCACTACTCCAAAAAAAGAGGATAGTACATCTGATTTTGATCCTAATACAGTAACTAGATTGGTAATACCTGAGGAAACTGCTTTACGTGTTGTTATTACTGATAAAAAAGATGAAACTACTACTACTGCTAGTGAAGCGATTGATGAAGTTACAACAACATCAAAAGATGAAGATTATTTATATACGCCTACTACTTCTGTTACTCTTGCAAAGAGAGAGAATAGACCTACGGTTACTACTGCTACTAAAGCAACAACTAAACCTACAACAAAAGTTGTTCTTAAAACAACAAAGGCAACTAAGCCAACTACTAAGGCTACAACTACAACTACAACAACTACTGTTCCAGTAACAGAGCCTCCAGTTGTAGAGACAGAACCACCAGTTGTAGAACCTGAATTACCACCTGTAGGGGAAAGTTTGTTGGATAAAGCAATGTATGATGCATCATCTCTTTATTCCTTGACTCGTGGTTTTAGATATGATTTGATTCATGAGGAAGGGGCTACATTTTCGAGTATTAGCATGCCTTATGGTAATACTTCTGGTTCTTGTGAATGCAGTTGGATAGTTTTTGCAATAAACTCCGATTGTTTGAATTTTGATTCTGTTTTCCCAGAATCATCTGGTCTTGATGAGTCTGATGCTCAACATTTTGAAACATTTATTTGTAATTTTGGTGATGTTCAAAAGGCGACTAAAAAACGTGTCAAATTTGAAGAATATGTTAAAAATCCAGAGGCTGCTGATCTTTTGAATCAAGCTCAAGAAGCATTTTTTAATAATACTTTTGATTCGTTTATGGCTAATAATATTAATTCAAATATCATATATAATCCGGAATATTGTGGCGTTAATGGTATTTTGTGTGGTTATGATGTAGCTCGTAGATATTATAATGAAGAGGATATAGTTAACAACTATTTAAATCCACTTGTTGACCGTTATTTTAATACAGTGTATGGTCATAGTTTCACTAGATAATTTTTCTTATTAAAAATATATTTAAAAAGTCAAAATATTTTTGGCTTTTTTTATATAATTTTTTGCGTTTATTTATTATATAGTGTATATTTTATATTGTTTATTGAAAAAGATATATATATTAATTATGTTCTTTATTTTTTTTTTTTTTTTATGTTATAATTATTTAGAATATGGAGGTCTCTAAACATGAAGAAAATTAAAATTTGCTTTTTATTTTTAAATATATTTTTCTTTTATTTTGTTGTTACTTGCGATATATATGCTTTTTCTGCTATTGGGCAAGGTAATATCAATGCTAGTACATTTGGTTTTTCTACTTCTACAGGTTCTTGTAGCGCTTCTCAGTGGCAGGGATGTTATTCATCTAGAGCTGGATATAGATTTACTTTAGTTGATTCTAATGGTAGAAAAGTTGAAGGTACAAGAAGTGTTGATTTTTTGAGTAGTGAGGAAGCAATTAAAAGACTTACGGGTAATACATCGGATAATATTAAATATGACAAAATTTTTTCTGTTCCTAGATATAAGTATAGTCAGTATTATAAAAATGATGCTAAGGCGCAAAATGATGAAAATAGTTTCGTAGCAATTTATTATGATGGAACTAATGGTTATTCACCTAATATAACTGGGTTTAAAGGGTTTATTAAAGATTTAGAGGCATATGAGAATATTGAAAGTGCAAAATGGGCACTTTATGATATAGAAACAGAAGGAACAGAAGCATTTATTGATTCTTCAAAGATGAATAATCCTATTGGTTCTGGTAAATATCCATTTCTTGATGTTTTTTTACATTATTGTGGATTTTTGAAAGATAATAATCTTTATAAAATTAGTTTGATTGATAATTATGAGAAGAGGTTATTATTTTCAAATCCCGATTATCCATATTATTTATTAATTGAACCAACATATTTTGTTTATTATAATGAGCAACCAAGTAATGAAACTGGGAATAAACTTATAATGGTTCATAAGTATGGCACTGTAACTGAATTTGGTGAAGCAATGTGGGAAAAAGAAAATGGATTGAGTTGGGGTCTTTCTGGATATTTTACTGTTGGGGATAGCCGAGGCAATGGACATTTGGCTTGTGAACTTAGTACACCTAAAGTGGCTAATGGTATTAGGGAAGTTAATCAGAATGGAGTTCTTCAGAATTCTTGGGATCGCACGAGCTGCTTATATAATAAGAATTATTCTGCCGCAACTGAATCGAAGTATTATCGTCAGGATGTTGCCAATCTTATTAATCCTCAATATGGATATGGTGTTTATATTGTAAATCTTACTGATCAATTTACTATCTGTACTCCTGAGGATTGTCCTCATCCTCATCCTGAGGCTGAGGCGATTACTTTTGATGCTGATTATTGTAAAAGTAATGATGGTATTGTTTCATTTGGTACTTCAGAAAATGTTTTTATTGATAAAGATGTTTTGATTAATGGTTTTAAATATACAACTAAAGATGAGAATGGAAATGATGTTGAAAAGATTGTGAAATTTGATGTTAATGATTACTCAAATGATACTGAAGCAGCAAGTAAAATTGCTTGCTATGACGAAGTTACATATGATTTTAGTAAAGCTCTTAAGTCGTTATCTTCTTCAAAAAACACATCTATTTTATTAAATATTCCTAAAGGGACTGCTACGGTTACTAGAAAGTGTTGGGTTGGTAAAAATGCTGCATCTTATACTCGAAGAGATGTTGTTAAAGATTATCAGCGTTCTTCATCAACAGATGGAAATAATGAAAATTATATTAGAATAAAAGCATTTAGAGAGGAACCTTATAATTTTTCTACGAGTATAAGTTCTTATAATGAAGAGACTCCAATTCAGTATTCCGATGGTCAAATTAGAGTGTACAAATTTACTGTTGAATATACATTAGAAGAATTGATAATTGTTCCTGAAAATGTTAATGTTAGAGATTTTTATATTAAATTTCCTACTAGGGCATTTGGTCAAAGTAACAAATTGTTTAAAGGATATGAAAAAGATGAGGATGCTAATAGCGGGTTTATTAATTTCTCTGACTCTCAATTTAAAAGTGAAGCTGGTAGAAAATTGGATGATAATAGTGAACGTTGTATGTTTAATCCTTCGAATTTTAGACAATCTAATCTTGAATTTAGGGTAATTTCTTTGAACAATCCTTTTCCAGCGAGAAACGGAACTGCAAGATTACCTGGAAAAAATTGGCTTAATGACAATACTAATAATGTTTATCAATATATTACAAATAATAGAGGTGTTGTTTATTATTATAAAAAAAACAATCCTAGTGGCGATGAAAGCAATGTTAATCCAGAAACGATGTATTCTGATATGAAACCAATTTATAGTATCACTTTAACTCCTTCAACTATGTTAAAAATCAGAAATTATAATAAAAATAATAAATATGATTCTATGTATTTAAGTATTGATACTGAAATTGTACGAAGTGATGATAAAACGATAATGGATTGTATGAATGGTATTTGTATTAGTCAATTCTTAAGAAATACTGAAATTATTCCTTCGGATTCATTTAAAGGAACTTGTGCATTGAGTAAGAAAGATTTGATGGAAGTTGCAAATACTAAAATTGATGAAACAGAAACGATGGAAGTTGCAAATACTAAAATTGATGAAACAGAAACATATTCTGCTGTATATCTTTCTGATGTTTATAAGAGTGAATATGACTATAATATGAATGGTAGAATGGATAGTGGCGATTTTGAAATTGCTAGAACTGCAGAAAATCGTTTAAGAAATAAAGTTTTCTATACATGCGCTGATAAATCATATTTGTCAAGCGGGTATAATTTAAATAGTTGTTCTGAAGGGGGATGTGGTACCGGTGAATGAGTCTTTTTGGGGTGCATTTATTATTAGTGTTGGCGTCATTATAATCTCTGTTATTTTCTTTATGCAAAAGGTTACAAATAGTGGAGAAAGAAACTATACTCTTTTGAAAGAAACAACAGAGGCTGCTATGAAGGATGCAATAGATTATGGAACATATTATGTTGATAATGGCGACGATATAAGAACTGTTAGAATTAATAGAGAAGCTTTTGTTGAAAGTTTTATTAGGAGATTTTCTCAGAACGCTTCTTTGGCTAACACTTATGTTGTTGAATTTTATGACATAAATGAATATCCACCTAAAGTTAGCATTAGATTGAAAACTAAAGAAGGAGCAACTGTTTTAAATGAAGATTTTGAGTTTGACCTTGTTAATCAAATCGATGCTATTTTAGAGTATACAGAGAAATAGGTGATATAGTGAAGGAAAGTATAAGTTATTCATTTTTATTAAATACAATTATTTTGTTTATCTTTGTTTGTTCTTCTATTATTGCTGGGATTTTTAGTTATTATCGTGCTTTTAGGGCTAATACTATTATTGTAAATGAAATAGAAAAATATGAGGGTTTTAATTGCTTGTCTCTTGATTCCATATCAAAAAAACTTAGTGGAATTTCATATAGTGTTCCATTTAATGTTCAATGTAAGTCTAATTATGGTGGTCCATGTAAGACAGATAACGAAACAAATGGTAACTATGCTGTTGTTTCATATAATTTGGATTTTAATGATGATGAGTACTATGCATATAATGATATAATGGATGCTTCTGCTACTGACTCTGTTTGGATTACTAAGAAATATCAATATGGTGTTTATACATATATGTATATTGATCTTCCTGTTGTTTCTCAAATTGTCCGTATTCCCTTTTTTTCTAAAACAAAACAAATGTATGATTTTAGAAATTTAAAAGCTATTTCTAGTTTATATCCTAGTGATCAGAATTATAATCAATTTATTGATTATGATACGGTTCCATCTGAAATTAAAAATGATACTGATTCAAAAATAAATGTGGCATATGCTTCTTATTTACTTGAAAATTATACTGAATCCACAGTTTCAAAAAGAAATTTAAAAGGTAAGCTTTTTAGTGTGGATGATGGCTATGATATAAGGGATGCTTTTACATATACTACATCTGATGATGTATCTGATTCTCAAGATGTTTTAAAATTTGGTAAGAAGTCTTGCGGTTTTACATATGATTGGTCACAATATTAGGAGGTATTTATGAAAGGTGCGATTGGTAATGCATTTATTTTAAATATGGTCATTACTTTCATAATTGTTTTTTATATGCTTCTTATTAATTCTATGGCATTTAGTAGAGCGTATAAGATTAACAATTATATTTTGGATTCATTGGTTAATTTTGCGAATGATATAAACACTCCTTTGAAATCAGATAATTTTGTTGGTAATTCTTCTTTTGATAGTAGTGTTAATGAGTATTTATCTAGGTCTGGTTATAGTATCAGTAATTTTTCTGACAATTGTCCTTCTGATGCATATGGTTATTTTATAATCAGAAATAATTCTGTAGGTAAATATGAATATTGTATTTACTCCAAGGATTATTCTGATTCTTTAAGATATAAAAATGTATATAAAGTTGTTACTTATATGAGATATGATATTCCCGTTATTGGGGATTTGATAAAAATTCCAATTACTGGTGAAACTGAAACTATTTCTATTTTTAAGAATGATATAAATGTTCAATGATTTAAATATTGTTCTTGCAAATTTTTGACTTATGAGATATAATGATTATGATACTGTAGTGTATTGTAGAGGATAGGAAGGGAAAAAATATGAATTCAATAAAAAGATTTTTAAAAAACAAAAACACTGTTACTGTTATTGGTATATTGGTAATAGTTGGTATGCTATGGGGTGTTTATACTTATCAAATTAATAAGCAAGTTAAACCTAAGAGTGTTCCTGTTGCTGCATCAACTATTCAACCAAAAACTCAAATTACAGCTAATATGATTAAACATGTAGAGGTTCCTTCAGCATATATTTCTGATAATGCAGTTACATCTGACAGCGAGATTGTTGGTATGTTTTCTAATTTTAATACTGTTATTCCAGCAGGAAGTATGTTTTATAAGGAAACTTTAACTACTGAAAAGGCTTTACCTAATTATTTGTTAAAGCAATTAAAAGAGGGAGAATTCTTAATTACTTATGATTTGAAGTCTTCTGGTATATCTAATGTTTGGGGGATTATGCCTGGTGATAAAATTGATTTATACATGAGAGTTACTTCTGATGAAGGTTCTGTTATGGTTGGTAAATTCTTAGAGAATGTTGAAGTTTTAGATGTCGTTGATGGTAGTGGTAGAAGTACTTATGATGTTTCAGATGGGTCTAGAAGTGCTGATAAATTATTATTTGCTGCTCAAGAGGATATTTTCTTATTATTACTTAGATCAAATTATCTTAATATAGAATTATTCCCAGTACAACATGGTGCTTGGATTGATGATGAAGATGCTACTATTAAGATGACTACTGAAGAGTTAATTAATTATATTAAGGCTCGTGTTGTTTCATTATCTACTGACCCTGTTCCAGGTCAAACAAGAAATACTATTCAAAAAGCTCAATAGGTGATAGTATGCATGAGAATATGTTTTCCCAAATTGATTTTGGGCCACTTTTAAAGTATTTGAATGAGGATGATATTACCGATATATCTTATAGTAATGGTGGTCAAATTTGGCTAAAAACATTATCTAGAGGTATATTTAGGATTGAGGATCCTGAAATTAATAATGAATTTATGGAAAAGTTAGCATTTCAGTGTTCAAATGTTATGGGTAAGTCTTTTAATTCTGCTCATCCATTATTGGACGCTGAAAGTGCTGAATTACGTTTTAATTTCGTACATGATTCAGTAGCGCGTAATGGTATCGCTGCTGTTTTGCGTAAAACTCCTGCTAAGATTAGACTTGAAAAGGATAAATTATTAAAAGAAAAATATGTTACTTTAGAGGTTCATGATTTCCTTCTAAAGTGTGTTGAAGCTCATTGTAATATCATTGTTTGTGGGGAGACAGGTAGTGGTAAAACTGAGTTTGTTAAATATTTAGGTGCTCATATAAAAGAGAATGAGAAGATAATTACTATCGAGGATACATTGGAACTTCACTTAGATAGAATTTTTCCTCATCGTGATATTGTTGCGATGAAGACTAATAATATAGCTTCTTATTCTGATGTGTTAGTTGCATGTATGAGACAGAACCCTAAATGGATATTGTTATCAGAGGTTCGTAGTGCGGAGGCTGTTATGGCTGTTCGTAACTCTATATCTTCTGGACACTATATTTTATCTACAATACATGCTGATAAGGCTGAGTCTATTCCTAACCGTATGTATAGTTTGCTTGAAACTAATCAGGAAATTGATCAATTTTTGAAGTCTATTTATAGATATGTTCAAATTGGTGTTTATATTCGTGGTTATCAAAGTAAGGAGACTAAGAGCTTTGTTCGTGAGATAGCAGGTGTTACAGAGTTCTATGTTGATAAAGATAATAATGCGGTGTTTAATAACATTTATTTAAAAGGTATGGATGGAAGGGTTGTTAAAAATAATCCATCTCCATATTTGCTTGAGTACATGAGTGCTCAAGGTGTAATACTACCTGAGGATTGCATAATTCCTGCTAATCAGGTAATTAGTGAACAAAAAGATGATTTTGTATTTGATGAATAAGGAGGTATTATGGAGACTTTAATGTTTGTATTTATTGCTTTTATAATTGTTTATATTGTTCTTTATAGAAAGCATACTGGTGAGAAGTTTTCTGCTTATGTTATAGATCAAATTGGTACATTATATGAAAAGTATGCCCCTTATTCTTTTAAAGAAGTTAGAAACAAGGTTAAAGAACTTGGACAAGAGTATACTACAAAACAATATGCTTTACAGGTTGCTGTTTTGGGTATAGGTTTTGCTGTTTTAGGTTATTTATATTTTTATAATATAATTGTTGCATTGATATATGGTTTTATTGCTATTGGTTTTGTTCCGTATTTGGCATATCTTCGTTGTAAAAGATTGTATAGTGAATTTATTTTTGAGCAAATACAGGTTTATACAACAAATGTAATTATGGAATTTGCTACTACTCAAGCTTTTGTTAAGTCTTTAGAGGGTGTTTATGCTTCAGGAGTACTTGAAGATCCTGTAAAGGCTGATGTTAAAGTAATGATTGATATGTCATATGCTAATGGTACAATTGATGCATCAATTGATTATATGAATAGTAAGTATGATTATTTCATTGTTAGAAATATGCATCAAATATTTTTACAAATTACTAATGAAGGTTCTAGGGATGCTGGTGAGTCACTTGAAAATATGAGCCAGGATATAGATATGCTTGTTGAATCTGTTTATCGTGATAGAATTGATAGAGCTTCATTTTATAAGAAATTTTTACAATTTGGTATTGTTCTTTACTTAATGGTTATGCTTGTTCAGTTTATATTGGGTGTTCCTACTTATATAGAAAATTTAAAGCATCTTTATATGCAGGTACTTCTTCATGGCGTTGTTGTTATTAACACGTTCTTTATAATAAGTGGTACTAAATTTTATAATGAGAATGTGGGGGCTGAATAATGGATATAACTTTAATTGTATTTGCTGTTATAACAGCTATAATATTCTTTATTGTTATTGTTAACAATAAGATTGATAGTAAAAAATTTATTCAAGAACTTACTCCTTATTTTGCTTTTCTAAAGGAAAAAGATTATGATTATTTATTAAAGCTAAGATATGGTGATGAGATTGATAGTACTAAGATGTTTAATAAACGTCTTAAGAATGCTGGATTAGCATTTGTTGTTGCATTCCTTTTAATATTCTTAGTAAATAAAGGATATATATATTTCTTGTTATCAATCATTGTATTCTTTGTATTCTTTAAGATGGAATATATTCAATTAAATAGTTTTAAAAAAGCACATATGCATCAAATAGATTTATTGCTTCCATATTATTTGAAGAGTTTGGAAATTTTGGCTCAACATTATACTATACCTGTTGCTTTAAGAAAGTCTATTGATTCTGCTCCTTCTGTTTTTAAAAAAGGGTTAGAGCATTTGTGTGATCAAATCGAGGCTGGTGATTCTAGTGTTGAACCTTATATGGAATTTGCTAGAGAGTATCCAGTTCGTGATTCAATGAGAATGATGAGATTATTATATCGTTTAAGTATTGGTTCTCAAGAGAATAAACAAGAACAGTTATTAATGTTTTCTAGAACAATCTCTTCTTTACAAGCTAAGGCTCGTGAACAAAAGTATAAAGAACGTTTAGAGAACATGGAAAAAAGGACATTGATTATGCTTGTATGTACAGGTGGTGGTGTCATGGGTATCATGATGATTGCTATGATGGGTATGATGACGGCTTATTAAAAGTTTTATAAAATTGGATTTTTTCCAATTTTTTTGTTTGTTTTGGATTTTGTTTTTTTATGTCATAATATATTTTACTGCTACTAGGAAGGGTTTTAAAAAAGGAATAGAGCAAGGAATTAAAAAAGCAAAAATTAAAACTGCTTGTTCATTATTAAAAGAAAATGTTCCTCTTGATATAATATCTAGATCTACAGGATACTCTGAAGAGTTTTTACAAACATTTAACTAAATAGCCAAAGAATTCCCCTATCTTCTAAAAGTAGTGGGATGAATTTGGAGCTTTTTCAAGAAATTTCTGTAAAAGTGTTGATTATCCTGTAGTAAATTGATATAATATCAGTCGAACAATTAGTAAGGTGATTATATTATGAGAAAACTAGAGCATAATCAACACTCAGTATATTTATTATATTATCATCTTGTAATGGTAATAAAATATAGAAGGAAAGTAATCAATGATGATATTTCTGAAAGACTGAAACAAATTTTTTCTTATATTGGCCAAAATTATGGAATCACAGTTGATGAATAAAATCATGATATAGACCATGTTCATGTTATGTTTAGAGGAATACCTAGTTCTAATATAAGTAAATTTATAAATGCATATAAAAGTGCTAGCAGTAGATTAATAAAGAATGAATTTCCAAGTATTAAAGAAAAACTATGGAAAAATGCATTTTGGTCACAAAGCTTTTGTCTTATAACAACTGGTGGTGTTACTACTGATGTAATAAAAAGATATATTGAAACTCAGGGGTGTAAGAATGAAAAAGAATATGGCTCTAAAAATAAGAATGTATCCAAATAAGAATCAAATGATATTACTAAATAAAAACTTTGGTTGTGTTAGATATATGTATAATGGATTATTATCTTTATATAAAGAAAAGGGTAAAGTTGTATCTTATAAAGAAGTATATAATGATGAAAATGATTGGTTATTAGATGCTGATACATCATCATATTCTAATGTTCAAATAAATCTAAAGAAAGCAATTAAATCTCACTTTAGTAATCCTAAACACTTTGGAGAACCTCAATATAAATCTAAACATAATAAGAATCAAAGCTATACTACAAGTGTTACTAACAATAATTCAAGAGTTATTGATAATAAGCATATTAGAATACCTAAAATTGGTATTATAAAAGCAATTGTTCACAAGAGTATACCAGAAGATTATAAATTAAAAAGTGTTACTATATCAAGAGAATGTGATAATAAATATTATGCATCGTTATTATATGAATATGAATTGTTAGAAGAAAACCAAACTAATAATGAATTTTCTACAATAACTGGTATAGATTATAGTCAAGAACATCTTGGTGTATTATCGAATGGGGATTTTTTAGATTATCCAAAATTTATGAAAAAAGATTTGGATAATCTTAAAGGAAAACAACGATTATTATCTAGATGTACTAAAGGTAGTAATAACTTTTATAAAAGGAAAAATGATGTGGCTAGATGTCATATAAAAATAAGAAATAGAAGAAATGATTTTCTAAATAAACTTGCATTATCATTATCTAAAAAGTATGATGTTATTGTCATTGAAGACTTAGATCTAAAAGAAATAAGTAAACATCATCATTTTGGTAAGAATATATATGATAATAGTTATGGTATGTTTATAAATAAACTTACCTATAAATTAGAACAACTTGGTAAAAGAATTATCAAAGTAGATAAATATTTCCCTTCTAGTAAGAAATGTTATTGTTGTAGTAGCATTCATAATCTTGTGTTAGAAACTAGAGTATATGATTGTGAGTGTGGGAATCATATCGATAGAGATATAAATTCAGCACTAAATCTAGCAATAGAAGGAATAAGAATATTAGAAGAGCAAACAATATAAAAAAATCGGTGGTTGGACCGACTGTCGTTACTTGTATATAATACTTTGGTATTATTTAAGAGGGAAGCCCCCACTTCAATTTATAAGTGGTGGGAGCAGGTCAATGTATGTTTCATTAATATTGTTCATATTTTTTTGTGTAAACTTATATAAAGTTTTCAATATATTTATTTACTAAATTTGTTATCTGTGTTAAAATTATATTGATAATAGGAGGAATTGTATGAATGTTATAATTTCAAATAAAAATAGTGATGTATTAAATAATTTGAGTGTTGAGGTTATTAAACGTCTTGATGGTGAACATTCTATTGATGAGATTATTGATACTTTTCAAAATATGTTCTTTAATAAAATGATTATTGATATTACTGCTATTTCAAATTATTCTGATTTAAGTGTTCTTCAAAAGTTTAGTTCTTCTTTTGATATGAATAAAATTATTTTATTACTTGATTCAACTGTTTCTAAGCCTGATTTTATATCTAAGATTATTTCTTTGGGTATTTATAATTTTACTACTAATTTAGAAGGGGTAATGTATCTATATAATCATCCAAATACATATAGTGATGTTTCTCAATATCATCATATTGATAGTATGATTGTTGATGAGGAACCAGATGTTAAACCTGATATATTTGAGTTTACTCCTGCTGAAGATGACGATGAAGGTGAAAATGGTGGTTCGGGTGAAAGACCTAAGTTTGTTAATATTAATGAAGAAGTTAAAGAAGATGTTAAAGAAGAACCTGTTAAAGGTGGTAGGAAAATAATTGGTATTAAGAGTGTTACTCCTGGTGCTGGGGCTACTACATTAACTTATTTAATGAAGAAACATTTAGAAAAGCGTTATAAAGTTTTAGCTATTGAGGTTGAGAAGAGAGATTTTATCTATTTTAATGATAATGAATTAATTTCAAGTTCTAATGGTGTTATTGGAGATTTGCTTAATACTAATAAGGATAAAAATATTTTATTAGTTGATTTAAATGGAAGTCAAGCTGCCGAGAATTTTTGTGATGAAGTCTTATATTTATTAGAACCATCGATTATTAAAATTAATAGATTGCTTTCTATTAAGCCTAAGATTTTAAACGAATTAAAGGGCAAGAAAATTATTTTATGCCCTAGTATGCTTACTAGTAAGGATGTTAAAGATTTTGAGTATGAATCTGGATTAGATGTATTCTATAATATGAAGCCTATTGATGATCATGGTAATAGTGCTGAAGTTAAAGAACTATTAGTTAAGTTGGGTTATAAATAATTTATTGACAAATAAGGAAATTTATTGTATTATATTTTTAGTTGAGGAGGAGTTTTATGGAATTTTTACAAGTTTTAGCTGCTACATATAATAATTGTAAGTCTTATCAAATACCAGGTCAGCTTATAAATATTATTTCTACACTTATTACTGTTATTAAGTTTGGTGTACCAATTTTATTAATTATTTTTGGTATGTTGGATTTAGGTAAGGCTGTTGTTGCTAGTAAGGAAGATGAAATTAAAAAGGGACAACAAATGTTTATTAAAAGAGTGATTACTGCAATTTTAGTATTCTTTGTTATAGTTGTTGTTCAATTAATTGTTAATTTAGCAACTAAGGATTCAGATACAGATTCTGATTCTTTATGGGGAGATTGTATTGCACCTTTTATAAATGGTGTTAAATGTAATGAGTCTACAGGCACTTGTGATATGTAATAAGGATTATTCATCCGTTTTATGTTAAATATATAAAACTAATACTCTTTGCGTATTAGTTTTTTTGTATATTTTTGTAAATTTGATTTTTATTTTATTTTGTTATAATTGATTATAATTTGTTTTTATGTTATTATATAAGTAGAAATGGGTGATTTTTTATGGACGCAAATCAAATATGTGATTTATTAGATGTTGATTTAGTTAATTTTATACATAATATAATTGTATTATTAAAAATAGCTGTACCTGTTATATT
Source organism: Bacilli bacterium (assembly GCA_918219625.1). The sequence goes on along the minus strand of CAKJXT010000107.1, from coordinate 4,706 downwards.
AGTTATTTTAGGTATGTTTGATTTTGCTAAGGGAGTTATGTCTAGCAAAGAGGATGAAATTAAAAAAGGACAACAAACTTTTATTAAGAGATTAATAGCTGCTGCTCTTGTATTCTTTGTTGTAACTATTGTTCAATTAGTTATGGGATTGGTTTCAAAAGAAGATAATAGTTTTTGGAATTGCGCAAACCAAATATTGAATGGTACTGCCGGTAGTACATATGTACCTACTGGTGTTACAGGTAATGAAAATAATAATACAACTGAGGAACCTAATGGTGGTTCTTCACAACAACCTTCTGGTACTGTACCTTCTCAAAAACCTACTGGTGGTTTAAATACTCAAAAAGAGAAGTTGCCGGTTACTCAACAACAAACTGATGAAAGTTATAAAGGCGAAGGAAGGATAAATAATAATAATGTACCTAATGATGGCTACTCTACAACAACGACTACAACGACTACGACCCAATCAGAAGGTGGAGGCGGAGGAGCAGATTAAAATGTTTTATATTCTTCCAAGACTTATATGTGCCTTGGAAGTTTAAGCCTTTGTGGAATTTTGATGATGTGAAACAATTAAAAAATAATTAATGTATATTTGGAAAAGGATAAGAAAGTAATGAAATTAAAATATAGTTTCTAGTGCGACATCTTTTGTCGATGTGTACATGTGAACATTTGAATACTATTTTAATTATATTTAGAGAGGATGATTTAAGATGGCAGATGTAGAAAATAATGGTGGTCAAGGCTTTGATTCAGCCGCTTTATCGCCAGCTTTCCAAGGGCTTTTGGATGCTGTAAAATCAGGAATAATTGATGCTGATACTTTAGCAATGATAAACAAATTAACTCGTATGCTTAATGAAGCTGCTAAAGGAAATACTCAAAATGATATTAATTTAATTGATGAATATTTGGAACAACCTATTGATACAATTTTTAGCGATTTTGATGCTCAAAGAGAAAGATATGGGGTTAAATTGGCACCTGATGTGATAACAAATTATTTTAGCAATAAGGATTATGATGGTTTAAAAGTCTTAGCTTTATTGGCGTTAAGTGAGAATAGCAAACCAAATTTTTATGCAGCTTCATTACGAAATGCTGTATGGCAACAACGTGCTGCAAAGAGTCTTCAGGAAAGTATGGATAGTACTGCTAAGGTTACTGCCACTATAGAAAAATGCAAAGAATGTAATATTCCAGAAGAAGCAATTTTTGCTATTATCAATAGTCCAGATGTTAATTTGTCATTTAATGCTGATGGTTCTATAAAACAAGAAAATCAAACTGTAATTGGTGGTGATGCTCAATTAACATCAGGATCTGTCCGACAAGATTCGGATGTATTAGTAGAATCAGATCAAGAAAAACCAGTTCAACCAGAACCAGAACATGGGCAACATGAGCCAGTAGCAGATGCTTCAAATGATGCTCTTGGTGAGAAAGGTACGATAATTGGTGGCGATAGTGTTAAAGCTGATAAAAAAGATAAAAAAGATTTAGTTGTAAATCCAGATGAATTTGATTTGGCTAAGCGTGCTCTTGGATTTGATGAAAGTGAAAAAGGTGATAAAGAATTCATTGGGACTTTTGCTAAAAAAATGCAAGATGCTTTTGCTAATGTAATGGGAGATAGAAGATATGCTGATGCTATTAAAATAGATCCTCAAAAGATATTAACGCCGGCCATTTTTTATGAGTTGATTGAAAGATATAGTAATGACCCAGGATGGAAAATTAAAGTTAGTGAAATCGGTTCAGATGAAGAAATGGATGAAGTTATTAAACATGGGTGTGATGTTATACTTGGTGCATTAGATATGACTTTGGCTAATGCTGGGATTGTTAATGGTAATAGTTCTGAACCTCCAAAAGGAACAGAATATAAAGAGACTGAACCAGTAGAATTACAAGAAATAAAATATGGTAACCTTAGTCGTTCGCAATTGAGAGGTAGAAGAACATTTAAATGTATTAGAGGTATAAATAATGATTTTTTAATTAGCGAGTGTGGTAAAGGAGAAATTGGACAGTTTATAGAATATGGTACAACTGGAACTGGTGATATTATGCTTATTCCAAATCCATCTTTCTATACTGGTTCTAATCCTATTTGTTGTGATAAAACAGTTTTTGCTCTTTTATTTGGTGATGGTTATAATCCATATTTGCCAATAGATATGATTCGTCCTGCTGTGATTGCTGATTTAGGGGATATAGCATTTCCTGTTGATTTAGCATTAAAACAAATGGGATCTGCGAAAACCGCTGTTCATCAATCATCTGGATTAAGTAGTGTTAAGAGAGATCCAAACTTTGATAAATCCAAACTTTCTAAGTTGTTTGATCCTAATGCTGATATATCTACTAATGTGGCGGCGTTATTTGAAAAGAAAGGTTTACCGCCTAAATATTCTGGTATGTATTCTTTATTAGGTCAATTAATTCAACTTGGTGTGGGCGCGGATAATTTGGCTCGAACTGCAGATGAGTATTTAGAGTATATTCAAAAGAATTTTAAGTTGGATAGTTATAGATGGATTAAGGCTAAAGCCATTAAAGCTGCGTGCGATGGTAATGAGGAGTTATATGTTAAACTAGCTTTTAAGTATCATTTTAAACGTTTGGCAGATGCAATCAAGAATGATGAAAAAGGAAATTTTGAGGCAATTTCTAATAGAGTTATTGCTGCTGCTTATGAATGTGCTAATGTTGGCTGTGGTAAAGAATTCTTTGTATCTGTTTCAAAACATTGTGGTCTAAATTTTGATTTTGATGCGCTTTTTGCGAATCATCCTGAAATATTAGAGCTTTTACAAGAAACGGATTTAGAGAAAAATGGAGTAAAAGTAGATTCTTCTATAAGTTTTGGCCAATCTCCTACTAACGAAGGTAGCAATTTAGATTCGGGAGATTTAGACCCGGATATATTAGCTGATATGATGCAAATAGCAAAACAAGTTAAAGGCAAATCTCCTCAATCTCATGCAAATCCAAGGGTTTCGTTTACTGCTGATTTCGCAGGTGTTCAACCCAAAGAACAACAAATTGCTCGTAAAAAACCCGCAACCCCTCAACAAGTTTTTGATTTTGGTGCACGCTTAGGAGCTACATCGAATAATTTGTTTGGTGAGTCTGGATTTCATATGGGTGATAGAAAAAAATGAAATATAACATGAAAGATCGGGAAATATATACTATGAGTGATGGTAGAGAATATTATTCTGGGGCGTCCATTACTTTAAATAATAATGATTTTTTGTTACTATATGATATAAAAAATGATAATGCTGTTGTTGCCATTGAAGAAAATGATAGATTGAGATTTATTAATGAGGATTTTGATGGTTATTATGATATATTGGGATTACTTATGGAAAGGTTAAATAATATTTAATAACTTGACAAATAGTGTTTTTACTGTATAATATACAAAAAAAGGAGTTGTAATATGGCATTTAAAGATAAATTAGTAAAAAGAATAAAGGGTTTATTTAATTTCGAACATCCTGATAATAATGTATTAATTCAGCATGTTGAGTGCGGAATTTGGGTTAGAATTTACCCTGGTTTTAAAGGTGCTGTTGCACATAGAAACGGTTATGTGAGCGTTCATGATTCAGGGTTCATGTTTGTGCCTCCGTTAGCTACAGCTGATATAGTTGCTGATCATAGCCTTTCTCGTTCATTTAAATATGCGGATACTAAAATAACAAAAGATAATGTTACAGTAGAGGCTAAAGAGGAAATTTCTTATGAGTATAGGGCTTTGCCAGATGCTGCTTCTATTATTAAAATTGTGAAGGAACCTAATGCTGATTCTATTATCAATCAGTGTGTTAGTGATATAGTTAAACTTATTGTCACAAATAGTACTGCAGATCAAATTAAATATGGTTTTGATATTAGTAGCAATCAAATTCCTTCTTGGTTAAATCAAGACGCTAAAAACAGATTAAGACAGATTTATGATAGAATTAAACGATATGGTTGTGAACTTGATTTTGTTCATATTTGTGATTTTAATGAGCCGGAGGATATAATTGCTGCAGAAACTGAAAGAAAAAAAATGCAAATTCAGCTTGGAACTGAGGAAGAAAGGGTAAGACGTCAAAGAGCTATTGATCTTTATCGTGCACAAACAGAAAATATTATATTGACATATCATTATAGAGTATTGGCGTGGGTTGCTAAATCTAACAATCTTACACCTGAAGAAACATTTGAACTTATAAAGGTCGATTTATTAAAGCAAAGTAATGTTGTAAATGTCATAGGTGGTAATGGTAATGGACAAATTGATTCTCTGGCTGCTGCTGTATTTGCGCGCTATCAACAATTAGGTCTTATGGATAAAGAAAAACAAGGTAATGCTACTGATGTTAAAGATGATACTGCTGGTTATTCAGATGGAGGACATTCTTTTCATACTAACTAACAATTAATGTTAGTTTTTTTACTTTCATAAACAAAAAAATTAATGTACAAATGTGTAAATGTATGATACAATATTTATAGTATGGGTTTTTAGGTGATTTTATGAAAAAAAATATATTTAAAGATTTTTTTGGTATATGTTTTATTATGTTTTTGTCTTTTTCATTTATTGAAATTGTAAGTGCTAAAACATTCGATGTTTGGAAAAATCAACAAGATGTTTTTAATCAGTGTACAGCTGATAAGGAATGCCTTCCTTT
>CAKJXT010000106.1 GCA_918219625.1 Bacilli bacterium | reverse complement strand
TTTAAAAGTTTATATTACTAAGGTTGATAATGGTTCTAAGGGATGTACAATTCTTTTATCTCGTAGTCATTATGGATTTGTTAAGAGATTATTTGAGTTAGAAATTCCTGAAATTAATGAAGGTATAGTTATGGTTTACAGCGTTGCAAGGGACGCTGGTAACAGAACTAAGGTTGCTGTTTATAGCAGCAATGATAGAGTTGAAGCAATTGGCGCTTGTATCGGTGAACGTGGTATGAGAATTGCTAATATTTTAAAAGAATTAAATGGTGAGAAGGTTGATTTAGTTTTATATGATAATGATCCTTCTAAGTTTATAGAGAATGCACTTTCTCCTGCTAAGAATATTCATGTATTTATTACTGATGAGAAGAAGAATGAAGCTTTAGTTGTAACTGATAATGAAAATTTATCTTTAGCTATTGGTAAAAAAGGTTCTAATATTAAATTGGCTGCTCGTTTAACTCATTATAAGATTGATGTTAAGACTTTTGAGCAAGCTAGTGAGATGGGTATAAATATTCATGAAGACTAGAAAAGTTCCAATGCGTAGTTGTGTTGTTACTCATGAAAAGTTACCTAAACAAGAACTTGTTCGTGTTGTAAGAACACCAGAAGGAAATGTAATAGTTGATGTTACTGGTAAAGCTAATGGCAGAGGTGCTTATTTAAAAAAAGATTTGTCTGTTTTTGAAAAGGCATATAATAGTAAGGTTTTGAATAAAATTCTTGAAGTAGATGTTCCTGATAGTGTGTTTGATGAATTAAAGGAGTTAGTATGAAAAGAGAAAATTATATAACTTGGGATGAATATTTTATGGGGGTTGCTATTCTTTCTAGTGAGAGGAGTAAAGATCCAAGTACTGCAGTAGGTGCTTGTATCGTATCACCTGATAATAAAATTTTATCTATGGGTTATAATGGTGCTCCTATTGGTTTTTCTGATGATAAATTCCCATGGGGAAGAGATGGAAGTTTTTTAGAAACTAAGTATGCTTATGTGTGTCATGCTGAACTAAATGCTATTCATAATTGTACAGCAAGTGTTAGAGGTGCTAGAGTTTATGTTACTTTATTTCCTTGTAATGAGTGTGCTAAGTCTATTGTTCAATCAGGGATAAAAGAAATAATTTATTTGGATGATAAATATCATGATACTGATGGATGTAAGGCTGCTCGTACGATTTTTGATGAGTGTGGTGTTACTTATAGAAAGTATGAAAAAGGTGGAAGAGATATAGTTATAAGTTTATAATAGGAGGTGTTTAATATGATGAGTGTACAAGAGTATGCGAGTGATGTTAACAGAACTGTTGAATATGTACTTAAGAAGTGTAATGAACTTGGTATTAATGTTAGTGATGTTGATGATTTGTTAGAAGAAGAGGATATTATTATTCTTGATAATAATCTAGATGATGAAACTATTATTGATGAAACTGAGGAAATTGCAGAGGATATTGCGACTAGTAAGAACATTGAAGTTAATGCTGGTAAGCAAAAGTTAAAGAAGAAAAATAATGATAATGCTAAGAGTAAGAAGGATTTAGCTAATAAGAAAAAAGAAATGTATAAGAGTAAGGAAAAGCTTATTTCTAATACTGTTATTAATAATGATAATTTTGTTATTTATAAAGAGGGTATGACAGTTAGTGATCTTGCTAATGCTATTGGTGTTAAGCCTGCTGATTTAATTAAGAAATTATTTGGATTAGGTATTATGGCTACTAATAATAATAGTATTAGTTTTGAAAATGCTGAGTTGCTTGTTATTGATTATAATAAAGAGTTAAAGCGTGAAGAGTCTACTAATGTTGCTGATTTTGAAAATTTTGAGGTTATTGATAATGAAGAGGATTTAGTTAGTCGTCCTCCTGTTGTAACTATTATGGGACATGTTGATCATGGTAAGACTACTTTGCTTGATACTATTAGAAAGTCATCTGTTGCTTCAGGTGAGGCTGGTGGTATTACGCAAGCTATTAGTGCTTATCAAGTTAAGTGTAATGATAAATTAATTACATTTATTGATACTCCAGGACATGCTGCATTTACTGAGATGAGAGCTCGTGGTGCTAGTATAACTGATATTATTATCATTATTGTTGCTGCTGATGATGGTGTTATGCCTCAAACTAAAGAGGTTATTGACCATGCTAAAGCTGCTAAGGTTCCTATTTTAGTTGCTATTAATAAGATTGACAAACCAGGAGCAAATCCTGAACGTGTTATGACTGAACTTACTGAGTATGGACTTGTTCCAGAAGAATGGGGCGGAGATACAATTTATACTAAGATTTCTGCTTTAAATGGAACTGGTGTTGATGAGTTATTAGAAAATATTTTATTAGTTGCTGAAATGGAGAATTATAGAGCTAATCCTAATAGATATGCTATGGGTACTGTTATTGAGTCTAGACTTGATAAACATTTAGGACCTGTTGTTACTGTTTTAATTCAAAATGGTACATTAAGATTAGGTGATCCTATTGTTGTAGGTGAGGCTTATGGTAAAGTAAGAACTCTTAAGAATGATTTGGATGAAGAAATTACTTCAGCTTTACCTGGTACTCCGGTATTTATTACAGGTATTAATGATACTCCTACAGCCGGTGATAAATTTATGGCTTTTGAAACTGAGAAACAAGCTCGTAGTGTAGGAGAAGAAAGAAGAGTTAAAGCTAAATTACGTGATAATGCTCCAAAAGGTTCTTTATCGCTTGATGATTTGTTTTCTAAGATTCAAGATGGTATTAAGGAA
>CAKJXT010000105.1 GCA_918219625.1 Bacilli bacterium | reverse complement strand
CTCTTAGTATTACGAATTGTACGTATTGAAGATTTCTTATTTTATCTACAAATCCATTTACTGTTACTGTTGAATTATTTTCTTTTAATTCGTTAATCTTCATGATGATCCTCCTCTATGTTTTCGTCTAAGAAGTCTATTAGTTCTTCTAAGTTCATTTTATATTCTTCTTTTGTATTATTGTTTTTAATTGTTAGAATATTTGATTTTACTTCTTCTTCTCCAATTATTATTACGTATTTTGCGCCTAGTCTATCTGCTTGTTTGAAGTTTCCTTTTATGTTTCTAGACATTCCGTCTATTTCGCTTGTAAATCCATTCATTCTTAAGATGTTTGTTATTTTTATTCCTAGTTTTTTTGATTCTTCATCCATTGGAATTATATATGTATCTACACTATCATTATCACTTGGTAGTTTATTTTCATATTCTAGAGCTGTTAATAGTCTTTCTATACCTGTAGCGAATCCTACTCCAGGAGTTTGTGGTCCTCCTAGTGTATTTACTAGTCCATCGTATCTTCCACCACCACATAATACGTTTTGGCTTCCAAATCCTTCTACTTGAGCTTCTATTTCAAATACTGTATGTGTATAGTAGTCTAGTCCTCTTACTAGATTTTCATTTACCTCGTAGTCTATTCCCATTGATTCTAGATATTCTTTTACTTTATTAAAATGATTAATACTTGTTTCATTTAAATAGTCACTTATTTTTGGAGCATTTTTCATTATATCTAGTTCATGATCCACTTTACAGTCTAGTATTCTTAATGGATTTGTTTCATATCTGTTTCTACAGTCTTCACATAATTCATTTAAATGTGGCTTAAAGTATTCTAGAAGTGCTTCTCTATATTTTAGTCTTGATTCTATATCTCCTAGTGTATTTATATTTACTTTTATTCCTTTAAGTCCTAGTATTTTATATAAGTTTACTGGAATACTTATTACTTCTGCGTCCATTAGTGGATCATTTGAACCAAATACTTCTACACCAAATTGATTTAGCTCTCTATATCTTCCTGCTTGTGGACGTTCATATCTAAACATTGATCCATAGTACCATGCTTTTACAGGTTGGTTAGGATTTCCATACATTTTATTTTCTATGTAACTTCTAACTATTCCTGCAGTTCCTTCTGGTCTTAGAGTCATATTTCTGTCTCCTCTATCCTTGAAGTCATATGTTTCCTTTGATACTATGTCTGTTGTTTCTCCTACACCTCTATGGAATAATTCACTTGATTCGAACATTGGTGTTCTCATATATTCATAGTTATATTTTTCCATTAATACTTGTATTATATCGTGTATATATAAAAGGTCTTTTCCTTTTTTTCCAAAGACATCATATGTTCCTTTTGGTTTTTGTATCATGTTATCCTCTCCTTTTTAATGTACCAATACTTTTTACACGTCCTTTTGTATCTGGTTCTTGATTATGTACTGGTGGTGCTTGACATGCTAGTTCTATTGGCTTTGTATTTTTCATTTGATTTAGTTGTTCTTCGAACTTTTGCCTTCTTGCTTTTTCTTGTTCAGCCCTAGCATATTGTGTTTTTTGCGCCAATAGACGCAATATTGTTTTTTGATTTTCTTTTATATAATATTTTTTGAAATTTATTTGTGGAAACTTACTTTTAATTTGTTTTCTTTTTGCTTTTAGATTTGTATATTTTTTTATAACTAGTCCAATAGATAGTATTGCAGCTACTTGTAGCGAATTAATTAAAAATATATTAGTAAGATTGCCTATATTTATTAATAGAGTTATTACTGCTATTACACTTAGTATATATATTTCTTTTGTATAATTTGATATCTTTTTTGTTTCCTTATATTCTATAGCATTTTCTTTTATCGTTAGCATTTTTTCTATTACATCATTTAGTTCATCATAGCTCATTCATTCCACCTACAGCCTTATAGTATATTATTTAATTTAATTTAAATCAAGTTTTTTCTTGTTGTTACTGATATTTCATCGTATGTATATATTTTTATATTAGACTTGCCTATACATTTTATAAATCCTAGTCCATTTATTACTAAGTCATTATTATCTATTTTTATATTTCTTTCTTTTAATTTTGTTTCTGGCTTTTTATAAAATCTTTTTATATTTAGACTATTTGACATAAATAGAACCATATTTATATTTTCTGCTTCAATAATTGCGTATTTATCTATTACTATATATTGTTTTTCTTTTATTTGATAGCTTATTGGTTTTATTTCTTTTTTTGGTATTATTTTTTTTAGATCTTTTCCTTCTAAGATATCATAAAAGCTTTTTTCACATAGTAATCCTGGTGTGTCTATTATAGTTAAATTTTCATTTAGATTTATTTCTATTTTATCTAGTGTTGTTGAAGGCATAATACTTGTTGTTATTTTTGTATCATTATCTGAGTAATTATATATAAGCTTATTTATCATTGTACTTTTGCCTGCATTTGTAAATCCTATTACATATACATTTTTAGATTTTTTATAGTTGTTTATTTTTTCATATAATTCATCAAAGTTATAGTTTTTATAACTACTTATTACTACTTGATCTTTTATTTTTAAATTATAGTTCTTGATATATTCTATTAATTTTTCATCATGTACACTTTTAGGAAGTATATCTCTTTTTGTTATTACAAGTAATATATCATTACTTATATTTTCTTTTATAACATTTATATTTTCTGTTAAATTAAATATATCTAGTACTAATACTACTAAGTCTTTTGTTTTATTTATTTCTTTTAGAATATTTATATATTCATTATTGTCTTTGGTTACTTTTTTGTATTCACCATAGTTTTCTATTCTAAAGCATCTTTCACATAATGATTTTTCTATATTTGTTGTGTATCCAATTTTTGTTTTATCATTATTTTGAAGTTCTATTCCACATCCTATACATTTACTCATAGTATTTACCTCTATAGAATAGTTCTTGTTTAGCTAGTTTTTTCATTATATGTTTTTCATATTTTCTACATATTTTTGTTGTTAATTTTTCTTTTGGACTTATAGGGTTTACAAGTATTGTTGTAATCCCTATTTTATTTCCGCCTAATACATCTGTTATTATATTGTCTCCAATTATTACTACTTCACTTTCTTGGAAATGGTATTCTTTTAGTATTAGGTTGAATTTATTTTTCATTGGTTTTTTACAGTTAAATGCACAGTCTACTTCTAATTCATCTTTAAATGGTTTTAGTCTTGTTTTACCACTGTTTGAAAATATTATTACTTTAAATCCCATATTTTTTAATTTAATAAACAAATCTTTTATTTTTTTATTTGGTTGTTTTAAAGAAAGTGGTGCGATTGTATTATCTAGATCAAATAGAATACATTTTATTCCTCTTTCTTTTAATTTATCATAGTCTACGTAGTATACGCTTTTTACATATAAGTCTGGTATATATTTTTCCATATTTCACCTCTTAACGCACTATATTAATTTTACCATATAAATACTTTTTTTGCACAAAAAAATAAGCAAAAATTTGCTTATTTAAAGAATTCTATTTTAGTTCCAATATTGTTATTTATATAGTTTATTAAGTTAGTGTTGTATTTTATTATTTTTGGAACGTTTAGTTCTACTACATTTCTTTTTAGACCTTCACAAGTTTTAACATTTATTAGAGCTTCACTAAATGCATTTAGCGTTACTTCTTTATTTGCTTTATTAATTACATTATCTATTTCTTGTTGAGTTAAGTCTTTGTTTTTAAAGAATTGATATAGTGAAATTTTATCTCTTAGGCTAATTTCATTTAGTTTCTTTTCACCACATAGTACATCTATATCTTCTCTAAAAGTTTCATTTGGGAATGTTTCTTTTAGTTTTGTTATTGGTGTTAGAAACATACTATATGCGAAGTCATCGTTTAGTTTGCTTTCCCATGTTGGTTCCATTGAGTATAATGCATCAACATTGTATTTATCATCTACTATATGTACAAAGCTTCTTGCATGTAGCACATTGTCTTTTGTCATTAGTTTATATATTCCTGATTGTATATTTAGTTCTTCTAGTACTTGTGATATTATTCTTGAGTATCCTGAACATACTAAGTTATCTGTTGTGAATATTTTATGAAGTTGTCTTCCATCCATGTTGTTTGATCCTTTGTAGTTATATTTTTTTACTATATCATATGCATATATTATTTTTTCTAAGTTTGATAGATTTTTTTCTTTTATTTCGTTTACTATTTTATCTATATTTTTTCTCATTGTTATGAATTCATCTACGGAGCAGTCTGTAATTCCATCTTCATACCAAATTTTTATTATTCTATCGTCTTCTAGAAATCTTAGTTTTTCTATTTCTTTTATTGTTTGATTTTGTGTTATTACATTTACGAATTGTAGTTTTTTATTTATTTTGTTTTCTATTTTATAAACCATTTCTATTATTTTGTCTGTGCTTTTGTTTTCTAGTTTAATGTTTAATAATTCTAAGTCATTTATGTGATTTAATAATTTATTGAAATCTTCTTCTGTGTCTTCCCCTATTGTTAAAGATAGTGATGTTTTATTATAGTTTTCCATTTTATTTATTTTTAATTTTTTATAACTTTCTGTTTTGAATTCTACATTACTATTTACTTTTATTTTTATTTCATTGCCATGATTAAAGTCTTCTATATCTTCTACTTGTATTTGTTCAATATTTGTAAGTAGTAAGATATTATTATAGTCTTCTCTTGTTAGTTTATAATCTCCAGTTATTATTAATGATTTTTCTGTTGTTATTCTATTTAATAATTTTTCATTAAAGTCTTCTTTGGACACGATTAAAGTATTTAAAATATTCATATTTATAATCGCCTCCTTATATTAATATTGTATCATTTTTTAGTATCAGTTTATGTCATTTTATGTATTATTTTTACACACTTTACATATGTGTTTACATTTTTTTATTTTGGTGTTATAATTGATGAAATTGAAAGGAGTCTTTATGAATATTATTAAAACTAAAAAAAGAGGATCTTTGATTGTTATTTCTGGTCCTACATGTGCTGGCAAGGATACTATTTGTCGTCGTCTTGCAGAAATAAATAAAAATATTTGGGTATCTGTTTCTTGTACTTCTAGACCTGTACGTGGTAATGAGGTTGATGGTGTTGATTATTTCTTTATAACTAAAGAGGAATTTGAAGAAAAGATTCGTAATGATGAAATGCTTGAATATGCTCAAGTTCATTATAATGATTATTATGGAACACCTAAGGAACATATTAAGGAAAAGTTAGATGCAGGATATGATGTTATTCTTGTAATTGATATTCAAGGTGCTTTACAAATAAAGGAAAAAATTGATGAAGCAATATTTATTTTTGTTCTTGCTCCTACTATGGAGGATATTCGTAAACGCTTGATTAACCGTGGTTATGAGAATACTGAGCAAATGATTGAAAGATTCAAAACTGCATATAAAGAGATTAATGAATTAACTAAGTATAACTATGTTGTTGTTAATGATGTATTGGAAGATGCAGTCAATAAGGTTAATTCTATTATAACTTCTGAGAAATGCAGGGTTGATAGAATTGAAGAAGTTCATCTTAGTAATGAAGAGGAAATTATTCATGAGTTCTTAGTTGATAAGGATTTGAAAAATGAGGATATTAATTTATAACCTCATTTTTTCTTTATACTTATTATTACAATTAATATTGGCACTGCTAATATTGTTCCTAATATTCCAAATAATTTACTAAATATATATATTGATAATATTATTAGTATTGGGTGTATCTTTGTTCCTCTGCTATATATTAATGGGCTTATTATATATCCATCTAGTATTGATAGTATTAATATTCCTATAAGTGTTCTTATAAATAGTCTATAGTTTATTACGAATGCTGTTATTAACGCTATTATGTTTGTTGTTATTCCACCTATTATTGGTATTATACTTAATATCCCTGCTAAAAGTCCTAATATTAAATAATTAGGATGACCTATTATTAAAAATATTATTGTATATTCTATTATAGTTATTATTACTAGCGTAAAAAAACTACATGTATATTTTTCAATTTCTGTATTTATTTTTTTTAAATAATCAAGTGTTGTTCTATTACTTAGATATTTTATTTTATTTTTTATTTTATTCCAGTTTAGAAATGTATATATACTAAGTGTTATTACAATTGTTATGAATGTTATGTATTTAAATATATTATTTATTATATCTATATTTTCTATTTTGTTTATATAATTATACATATCCATTAGATTGATATTATATTTTGTTAGGTATGTTTTTATGAAATAGTATATTAT
>CAKJXT010000104.1 GCA_918219625.1 Bacilli bacterium | reverse complement strand
TCCTTTATGCGGGCGCAATACTCGTACGATTTTTTCATCATCATCCAAGACAACTTGAAACAAGTCTTGGTCTTTCATGTTTGTTTCCATATAACTATTATATCATTTTACTTTTTGTGATAGCAAATAAATATTAAAACATTGATTTAGTACCATAAAGATGAGGAATACTAATTTTTAATACAAGATTTGATTGATTTATTATTCTAAATGTGTTATATATAAAAATATGCGGGTGTAGTTCAATGGTAGAACTCCAGCCTTCCAAGCTGATAACGTGGGTCCGATTCCCATCACCCGCTCCATAAGGAAATACGCTCGAACTTTTCGAGCTTTTTTATTACAACTAACTCAATTTGGGTTAGTTTTTTTGTGTATCGAACTCCCACGTGTCAAGCTTGGAAGTCATACAAAGACTATCCTACAAAGAAAGGATGGTATTTATGGTAAATATTATTAAGCAAGAAGTTGTTATTGAAGAATCATTAAAAAAGAAGTTAGAACTAATATGTGAGTTTTCAAATACTACTTTAAAAATCATAAATGGTAGTATACGAAAAATTGATAGAACTAACTTAACTTATGTCGAACCTCATAGAATAATAATTAATGATATAACATTTCTTGCATTTAATTATTCTAATGAGATATTCATCGAGAATTTATCTAATAAGATTAAACTATCTGAATTAGAAGATTATTTAAAAACTAACTAAATACTACTATTCCCTAATCAGGGAATTGACATTTTCATAAAAAATGATATTATATATAACCAATGAAAGAGGTATTCTCTAGAAATGGAGGTACACCGATGATAAAAAGCAAAGATAAAATTAAAATATATAATATTGAATTAATTGAGGAGTCAGTAGTATTTAGACTTTACTAGATACTATTGTCTCCTCTTTTTTAGTAAAAGGAGTTGAAGATTTATGGATAATGAAAAGAAATTATGTGGAATCTACATGAGAGTATCAACCGAAGATCAAGCTCGTGAGGGGTTTAGTTTACCAGAACAAAAAGAACGATTAGAGGCTTATTGTAAGTTCAATGGTTATAAGATAGTAGAATATTATACTGACGCTGGAATAAGTGCTAAAACAGGCAATCATAGACCAGAATATGATAGGATGCTTGAAGATGGTAAACAGGGCAAAATAAATATGATTATTGCTTTAAAACTAGATAGAATCACAAGAAGTACAAGAGATTGGGAAACCTTAATGGACTATCTAGAAAAATATAATATTAATATTGCTTTTGTTAATGATGATATAAATACTACTACTGCTAATGGTAAAATGGTATCTCGTATTATGATGAGTGTTTCACAAAATGAAATAGAAAGAACAAGTGAAAGAACTATTATCGGTTTAGAGGGTGCTATTAAACAAGGACATATTCCAGCAAGAGCTCCACTCGGTTATAAACATATTGATAAAAAATTAGTTCCTGATCCACTTACAAAAGATATAGTTATAAGAATATATAATTTATATTTTGAAGGACTTACTTATAATACTATTGCTAAATTATTCAATAAAGAAAAAGTATGCGGTAAAACAAATTGGAAAGATACAAGCATATTAAAGATTATTACTAATGTTATTTATAAAGGAGATTATATACAAGGTAAAACCACTAGAAATCCAAGATATTTTGAAGATGTTGTTGAACCTATTGTATCAAAAGAATTATGGGATAGTTGCCAAGTTCAAAAGAAAAAGAATCAAAGAAACTATATGAGAAGTCAAACATATATCTTCTTGCAAAAATTAAAATGTCCTAAATGTGGAAGAATACTTGCTGGTGGGGCTTCCCATAAGATAAAAGCTGATAAATGGTATTACTATTATAGATGTGAAAAATGTAGAGGTAATATTAGAGAACATGAAATTGAAGATTCTATTAAAGAATTATTATCAGATATATTTGAATATGATTCAGTTGTTAATGAGTTCTTCCTACCAGTATTACAAAATAAGATACAAAATCCAAAAGAAGAATTTGAAAAAGAATTAACTAATTTAAATAATAAAAAAGCAAGAATTAGAAAAGCATATATTAATGAGTTATTTACAGAAGAAGAATATAAAGAAGAAACAAATACCATTGAAAATAAAATTAAAGATATTCAAAAGAAGATTTTAGAAAATGAACAAGTTAGTAAATTAAACTTATCTGTTGATGATATTTTAGTTAAAAGAGATATGGATTTTATCAACTCTATCAAACTACCAATTTTATATAATGCTTTTGTTGATAGTTGGGATGGTTTAGAACGTGAAGAAAAAGCTGAAATAGTTATGAAATATATTGATGATATTGAACTAGAATTAGTAAATAATAAATACAAAGTTAAACTAACAAATTTTAGATCTACTTTCTATAAAGATTTTAAATCATTGTTTGATAAAGGTTATATTGATTGGAAAAGAAAAATAGTACATTCATTTAATGGATTTTGTGTAGATGGTAAAGTTCGTTATAGTGAATACTTACCTGCTAAAGAAGTATATAGACACTTAATGAGATTAAATGAATGTTATGAAGTGAATTTTTATAAAGGTTATCTTCATAAGAAAACCGAAGAATTAAAAATACTACCACTTCATAAAGGAGATGTCGTTGTAAGAATATTCCCTACTGAAAAGGATAATGACTCAAAAGAAATATTGGGTATGGGAATGTTCGTAACAAAAGACTCTCCTAACGATATTAAGGTAGACATTCCAGACTTGTTTGAATGTATACCTGATATCGATGATTAATTTATAAACGTGGCACGTTTTGTTTACGATAGTAAATGAAAGTGGCGATAGTGTTAAATTAATACGGTTTCTAAGGTGGTAACCTTAGCTTCCATATCTTGTCTCTGACAAGATATATAGGAAGTTATGAATAATGACAAAGCCACTTTCGTGCCATTTCAATATTCATAATTTAAGGAGGTGTAAAAAGTATGGAATTATCTTATTCATTTCATTTAGGTAATGATAGTAATAAAACTATTAAAGCTAGACGAGAAGCAAAGAATACTCTATCAGGAACAACTAATAAAAGTAATAATGCTATTCAAAATGTAAGACAGCTTGGAAAAGTTAATCATCATAATTTAAGACAATACGATAATAATCAAGAATTAATAAAAACTATCAAAGGTTCTAATGATATTGTTAAAGATGTTAAAGAATTATATTTGAATTTATTTGAAGAATCGAGATTAGAATATAATAAAAAACAAACTAGAGATGATAGAACTATTGATAACTACTTTAATAAAATAAGTAATGATACAAAACATGATCTTGCTTGTGAGATAGTTATTGAACTTGGAGATATGGTTTATTGGGATGATAAAAGTTTAGAATATAAATATGAGATGACTAAAGTATTTGAAAAGCAACTTGATGATTTAAAAGAGATAGTTCCAGACTTTTATATAGCAAATGCTAGTATACATTTTGATGAACACTCTCCACACTTACATATAGTTGGTGTTCCAGTTAAAGAAAATTGTAAAACAGGTTTATCAAGACAAGTTGGTAAAACATCTATATTCACAAAAGAATCATTAGTAGTTATTCAAGATAAAATGAGAGAAAGATGTATTAATGAATTTAATCAAGTTTATCAATTAGATAATACTCTTAAAGAAAAGAAAAAAGGTAAAAATAGAGATATTACCCCTTATGAAAGAAAAATCTATAATGAAAAAGTTAAAGAATTAAAGCAAGAAATATCTAATCTTGAAAACAAAGTATCTGATTTAGAAGATAATAAAGAATCTATCAATAAACAAATTACTAAACTTAATAAAGATAAAACTGATATAGCTGATGAAATTGATAAAAAGAAAAAGATAAATAATAAAATAATCTTAAAATCAAAAAATCAACTATGGAATGAAAATGAAAAATTAAAAGAAGAAAACGAAGATTTAAAAAGATTAAATTATCAATATGAACATAGATATAACGATTTAAAAGAAAAAACAGATTATCTTATTAATCAATTAAACAAAATATTTCAAAAACTTCCAGAATTTATTAAAACAATAGTTGACCATTTATTTAATCATAGTAGCTTAAGTTTAAAATATTTTAAACAACAATACGATCCTGAAGTCAAGAGAAAAGAACAAAGTATCTTTAAAGGATTTAATTTATTTAATAAAAAAGAAATAGAAAAAGCAACTGAACTTATTAACTATGAAATGGAAGAATCAGCAGAAGATTTTTATACTGATAAAAAAGATAAAGAAAAAGACGATGGCTTATCACTTTAAGCTATCGTCTATATTTTTTGTTTCTTATTATTTATGTTTCTAGATAATAAATCATTTAAAGGTTTAAATTCTAATGACGTATCTAGCTTTTCCTCTAAATACTCTCCGTTTTCCCAATAAGATTTTAAACCAAATGCTTCGATATTATGATAAGATGCATCGCTTGTAATTAATCTATATTGGTCATCAATTATTTCTAATGCAGTACAATTTGACATTGATAATCCAATTTGTTCGCTTGTTTTCAATAAATCCTTAACATTTTCTAATCTACCTGGAGCATCACAATGTGGAACAAATAATCCATCAACAAATCCTAAACATTCCATTCCAATTAAAGGCTGGTCATCACCATATTTAATTTTTAATGAATCAGATGAACATTCTTTAAACCAACAATTTGCACCAGCAGAAACACCACACATTACTTTACCATCTTCCCAAGCTTGTCTTAAAATTTCATCAAACCCAGTTTCTTTCCAAAGTTTAATCATATCAAGTGTATTTCCTCCACCTTCAAAAATTATATCAGCCCAATCTATAAGTTCTTGAACATATTCTTTATCAGTTAGTTTATCACTTTTTAAATCTTTGCAAGGGCAACCATACATTTTTTCATATATATCAACCATTACTTGAAAATATCCTTCTTGTCTTTCAAGTGGTTGTGAATGTGCAATTAATAAAAAATTTGGATGTTCTTTACCAGTTAATCTAATAATTTCTTTATCTTGATTTGCTAGTTCATAGGGATATCTTATACCATCTGAACCTAATCTTCCATTTTCTCCGCCACCTATGGCTACAATTTTTTTACTCATAATATTACCTCCTACTTGTTATTAATCCAATACCTATTTATTTGTTCGTTTTTATCATCAGGATCAATTATAGTATTTTCTAATATACCATTACAATTTTCAATTACCTTACAAGAACCAACATTTGATTTGTGAGCACCAATTAAAACTTTGTATATTTTTTTATTGTTAGCTTCTTCTAATAATAATTTAAGAATTTCAGTACCATAACCTTTTTTTCTTTCAGTTGGTCTTACTCCATATCCACAATGTCCCCAAGTATTTAAACCTTTAATTGTTAAATAATGCCTTAAACTCGCAGCACCAACTAATTTGTCATTTTCATCGATTACAAAATATGAAGTAGTTGAACAAAAATCCTTATCTTGGTTTGCATTTTCATATTCATCCAATTTTTGAATAAGTTTTGCAAATTCATCAATACTTTCAAATGGTTTATCTAAAAACCATGGAGCAATTTGTGTATTACTCTCTATCCATTCTTTCATCATATTGTTATATTCTTTATAATAAACTAAATCTGGTTTAACAAGAAATAATTTCATAACTACCACTCCTATGTATAATTATATCATTAATTTTATCAATTTTATCATTTCTATTGGAAATATTTTAATTTTATGCTATTATTGTTATAGAAGTTAGTTGTATTAACTTATTTAGTGATAGTTTCAAATTATCTTATCTATCGCTCCATTAAGATATTTAACCAGACATTATGTTTGGTTTTTTTGTACCTTAATCCCACGTTATCAGCTTGAAGCAAAGACAATCTTACATTAAAATCAATAAACATAGATATTATAAATTTCACACACCCGCATTTTTCC
>CAKJXT010000103.1 GCA_918219625.1 Bacilli bacterium | reverse complement strand
AGATGCCAAACTCTTAGCTACTTCAGTCTTACCAACACCAGTAGGCCCTAAAAATATAAATGAACCAATTGGACGATTAGGATCCTTAATACCAGCACGAGCACGAATAATAGCCTCACTAACAAGAGATAAAGCCTCATCTTGACCCTTAACACGCTTCATCAGATTGTTCTTTAAATTAAGTAACTTTTCCTTTTCTCCACCAACTAGCTTCTTAACAGGAATATTAGTCCATTTAGAAATAATTTCAGCAATTCTTTCATCATCAACAGTATCACTTAATATTTGAGACTCGTCTACTTTACGTAAATTCTCTAAATCTTTCTCTAACTTAGGAATAGTACCATGACGAAGTCTTGCAGCAGCCTCTAAATCATACTTATTTTCAGCAACATCTAAGTCAAATTTAGCTTTACCTAATTCCTCTTTCTTACGATTAATTAAATCATTAATATTCTTTTCTTTCTCCCACTTTTGACGTAATTCATCCTCTTGTTTCTTAAAAACACTAATTTGATCTTTAATTTCAAGAGTTCTCTTAACAGATATATCATCAGTCTCTTTCTTAATAGCCTCTAACTCAATTTGTAATCTCATAATCTTACGAGTTAAAGTATCAAGTTCAACAGGAACAGAATTCATTTGAACCTTAATAGTAGCGCATGCCTCATCGATAAGATCAATAGCTTTATCAGGTAAAAATCTATCAGTAATATATCTATCAGATAAAGTAGCTGCAGCAACTAAGGCATTATCCTTTATATTAACACCATGATATACTTCAAATCTTTCCTTAAGACCACGAAGAATAGTAATAGTATCAACTACATTAGGTTCACTAACAAGAACTTTCTGAAATCTACGCTCTAAAGCTCCATCTTTTTCAATATACTTACGATACTCATTTAAAGTAGTCGCACCAATAACATGAATCTCACCACGAGCAAGCATAGGTTTTAACATATTACCAGCATCCATTGCCCCTTCAGCACCAGCACCAACTATCATGTGTATTTCATCAATAAACATGATAATCTCACCATCTGAATTCTTAATTTCCTTAAGAACCGCCTTAAGTCTTTCCTCAAACTCACCACGATACTTAGCACCTGCAACAAGCGCTCCCATATCAAGTTCCCATACTCTTTTATTCTTAAGAGTATCAGGAATATCACCTTTAATAATACGTTGAGCTAACCCCTCTACAATAGCAGTCTTACCAACTCCAGGCTCACCTATTAAAACTGGATTATTCTTAGTCTTACGAGATAAAATTCTAGTTAAACTACGAATTTCTTCATCCCTACCTATAACAGGATCAACCTTACCATTATTAACAGAAGCAGTAATATCACGACCATACTTCTCTAAAACATTTTCAAGATTTTCTTGATAAGGATTTTGTTCATTCATAAAATTACCTCCTTTTCATACTAAAAAAGTGGGTGTTTTTCCACTCACTTTTAATTATACTCTTTTTTTAGCACTTGTCAAGAGGGAGTGCTAAAAATTATTTTATCTTATCTTCCCCAAACACTTTCTTCTTTAAAGTTTCACTAGCAGTACTCCATCCACTATTCATCATTGTTCTTATACCTTCTAAACTAGTTTCAGTTATTCCATATTCCTTGCTATAAAGAAAAAATATATTTTCATTTAAAATTTCAAAAGCTGTTTGAATCCCTGTACTGTTTTTATATATCAAATTATATTCCTTAAATTCTAACCCTATAGGAGAAAGAAAAGAATTAAGTATATATGTAATATACTTTTTCCCCTCCAATTGTCCTCTAAAATTTTTCCCAGCCAAAAGAAAATTTAAATGCTTAATAATATGACAATAGTAATCAATAGTATATTCACTCAAGAATTTTTTTCTTTCCGCCTCAATAACATCATCTGTATATTTTCCAGTCGTGTTTAATTGAGTCTTATTATCCAATTTAATAAGAGCGTTTCTTGATAAAACCGAGTATTTTTCAGAATCATTAACATATTCTATTCTATCATTAAATCTAATAACATTTGATGTTGCTTGAGCAAAATAGCGAGGTAACATTCCACTTTGAATATGAAACAAATCCATAGTTAAATCCAAAATATACTTTTTCTTTCCTTCAACAATTAACTCAACGCATCTATGCGGAATAGTATCAGCATTTTGTCCTCTAATCTCAATTTTAGTTTCAATAACCTTAGCTTTCAATCCTTCAATATTATTAAACATTAAACACAACAAATCTGATATTTGCCAACATGTTTGATAATAATTCGATGTGTTTTTCTCAAAATCAATTTGATTATGAATAAGTTCAGTATTACTTGAAGCTCTAAAATCATAACTAAATATTAATCCTGTTTTTTTATAAATCCACCAAGCTTTCTCCAACGGAGAAAATTTCTGAGGAACATTTATTAAAATAGAGTTTAATTCACTAATCATATCATTCTCAAGTAGCATTTGTTCTTCCATATCATCACCATAATAAAATAATACCATTAAATAACAACAAAGTCAAAAAAACACTAGAAAATCTCTAGTATCTTTACTTCATATTCGCCATTAGGGCTTGAAACCTTAACTACATCTCCTGCTTTTTTACCAATTATAGCTTGAGCAATTGGTGACTCATTTGATATTTTATTATTAAAAGGATCAGCTTCTTTGCTACCAACAATCGAATACTCTTCAGTATCTCCATCACCTACGTATTCAATTTTAACACTGTTACCAATAGAAACTTTACCATTATTTACTTCTTTAATAATTACAGCATGTTCAATCATTGCTTCTAATTCAACGATTTTAGCCTCAACTGTAGCTTGTTCAGCTCTTGCGGCATCATACTCTGCATTCTCACTTAAATCACCTAAAGCACGAGCCTCTTTTAAAGCATTAATTACCTCAGGTCTCTTAGTCATTTTCAAGTATTCT
>CAKJXT010000102.1 GCA_918219625.1 Bacilli bacterium | reverse complement strand
TTATTAAAACAAGAATTATATAAATAAACGCATTAAGGCGTTTTTTTTATGATATAATTGTATTAGGTGGGATTTATGGTTTATGATGAAATAAAAAGTAATGCGCCTTCTAATTTAAGTAAACTTGAGATAGCTAGATATTTATATATAAAATGTGGCGAAGCATTTTGTTTTGATACAAAGATTAATAATACTGAATGTATTACTTTTTATAAATTATTAAATAAAAGAATTGATTCTAAGTCATTTGATGAAATACTAGTTAATTGTTATACTTGGTCACAATTTTACTCTGCGCTTTTAAGTGATTTTGAAATTGAAAATCATATTTTTAAAGGATGGCATTCTTTTGTTAATTTTCGTATTAATGGGGTCTTATGGGTTGCTGATGCAACATATGGTAAGTACTCTGATTTATCTAGAATTCACTATTGTGATGAAACAAGTATGTTTGGTCCGTGTTTTTATGAATCAGGCGGTAATAGAATAGTTGATGATGATACTTATAAATTATTATTAAGTGAAACTGATAAAAAAATAAATTATCCTCAAAATCAACAAACTATAAAATTTAAAGAACTGTTATATTCTTTAAAAAAAGATAGTATTAATAAACATCTTTCTTGTGATGGTGATATAGTTGTTTCAAAATTGATATTTATTTTTTCAAATATTGGGTGCTTATCATTTGGTTATTACGAAGCTAAAGAGTTTGTTTTTGAATTGGAAAGAATAATATTAAATGATTCTGAGTTTAATAAAGTTATTTCTATAGAACTAGTTAGAAAAAATTCTATGAATGGCACGGATTTGTTGCAATGTATTTGTGTTAATACAAGTAATGGATTTGTATATTTTATATTATGTCCCAACCTTCCTATTTATCAAATTAATTCTGAAGATTTTGCATCTTTATTTTATTTAGGGTTTAGGCCAAAAAAATCTATTCCAGGAATAGATGAATCTAATATTTATATTTCTTCAAATTTTCAGGAATTATCAAGATATGATTTTATACAAGCTAAAACAAAAAAGCTAGATTATGTTAAAGCATAATCTAGTCTTTTTTTATTTGCATTCAAATCCTTGTTTTCCGTAGATTTCAATTGCATCTTTTTTACTAGCTTTATCATTCTTACTTCCAGAAAATTTCTTTGCTTGTTCTGCTGTCATGTTCAATGTAACTTTAGCGCCTTTATCTGTTTCAACAGTTTCTATTGTAGCACCAATCTTTTCTCCATAGCTTTTGTATGTTTTTTCTAATAAACTGATTGTTGCTTGTTTGTTGCTTTGGATTGATTCAGGAAGAATAATGTCATATTCAACGTTCATTCCTGCAAACCTAGAACCATTAAGAGAAATATTTGCTGTTGTATCTACAGTAATTCCATTCATCTTATTAGTCATTGTACATACTACAGTCTCTTTCTTTCCACATCCAGTTAAAAATAATAATGACAATACTACAATAAAAAAAAATTTTTTCATTTTTTCACTTCCTACTGTTTAATTTTAGCAAATATAATTTTTATTGTCAAATATCATTCCTAACAAAAAAGAAACTAGATTTTCTAGTTTCTCTGTTTAATTATTTATAACTATTTAATAATTTCTGAAACGTTACCAGCACCAACTGTTCTACCACCTTCACGAATAGAGAACTTAGTTCCATTTTCGATAGCGATAGGAGCAATTAATTCAACTGTCATTTCAACATTATCTCCAGGCATAACCATTTCAGTTCCTTCTGGTAATTCAATAACACCAGTTACATCTGTAGTTCTGAAATAGAATTGTGGACGATAGTTACTGAAGAATGGAGTATGACGTCCACCTTCTTCTTTAGTTAGAACGTATACTTGAGCTTTGAACTTAGTATGTGGAGTAACTGAACCTGGTTTAGCTAATACTTGACCACGTTCTACGTCTTCTCTAGCGATACCTCTTAGAAGTACACCAGCATTATCTCCGCATTCAGCATAGTCTAATTGTTTACGGAACATTTCAATTCCTGTAACTACTGATTTCTTAGTTTCTTTTAAACCAACGATTTCAACTTCTTCATTAAGTTTTAATTGTCCTCTTTCAACACGTCCTGTAACAACTGTTCCACGACCAGTGATTGTGAAAACATCTTCGATTGGCATTAAGAATGGTTTGTCAGTATCTCTTTCTGGAGTTTCAATCCATGTATCTACTGCATCCATTAATTCCATGATTTTGTCAACATACTTAGGATCTCCTTCAAGAGCCTTAAGTGCTGAACCTTGGATAATTGGAGTATTGTCTGGATCATATCCATATTTTTCAAGGTTTTCTCTGATATCCATTTCTACTAATTCTAGCATTTCTGGATCATCAACCATATCACACTTATTCATGAAAACTACCATACGTTTTACACCAACTTGTTGAGCTAGTAATAAGTGTTCCTTAGTTTGAGCCATAGGTCCATCTGTAGCTGCAATAACTAAGATTGCTCCGTCCATTTGAGCTGCACCAGTGATCATGTTTTTAACATAGTCAGCATGTCCTGGACAGTCTACGTGAGCGTAGTGTCTTTTTTCTGTTTCATACTCGATATGAGCGGTATTAATTGTAATACCTCTTTCCCTTTCTTCAGGTGCCTTATCGATATTAGCAAAATCAACTTGTTCGTTTCCAGCTACTTTTTCAGATAATACTTTAGAGATAGCTGCAGTTAAAGTTGTTTTACCATGGTCTACGTGTCCAATTGTACCAATGTTAACATGTGGTTTTGAACGATCGAATTTTGCTTTTGCCATTTAAAATTTCCTCCTTTATTAATTACATATATTATTTTATATTAATACTTTTAAAATAGCAAGTATTTTTTTGTTTTATTTAGCAATTTTACATATTTATGTAACGGGAAACGAGTTATTACTCGTTTGCTCCATTTTTCTTAATTATTTCTTCAGCAATATTCTTTGGAGTTTCTTCATAATGGTCGAATTCCATTGTGAATGTTCCACGTCCTTGAGTATTACTTCTTAAGCTTGTTGCGTATCCAAACATTTCAGCAAGTGGTACCATAGCATTGATAGCTAAAGCGTTTCCTCTTGATTCTTGTCCTAGTGGACGTCCTCTACGTGATGTAATATCACCCATAACATTTCCTAGGTATTCATCTGGAACTACAACTTGAACTTTCATGATTGGTTCAAGAATAACTGGTTTACATTTATTCTTAGCTTCCTTTAAAGCCATTGAAGCAGCAATCTTGAATGCCATTTCTGATGAGTCTACATCGTGGTATGAACCATCGAATAATGTAGCTTTAACATCTATCATTGGATATCCAGCAAGTACACCAGTCTTTAATGCATCTTGTAATCCTTTATCAGTTACAGGGATGTATTCTCTTGGTACTACACCACCAACGATAGCGTCAACGAATTCATATCCTTTATCAGGATTTGGCTCAAATTTAATCCAAACATGTCCGTATTGTCCACGACCACCTGATTGTTTAATGTATTTACCTTCACATTCTCCAACTTGAGTGATTGTTTCACGATATGAAACTTGTGGTTTACCAATATTAGCTTCTACATTGAATTCTCTTTTCATTCTATCTACGATGATATCAAGGTGAAGCTCACCCATACCAGCGATGATAGTTTGACCAGTTTCATGGTTTGTAGTTGCTCTAAATGTTGGATCTTCTTCTGATAATTTTTGTAAAGCTGTTGCCATTTTATCTTGATCTGCTTTTGATTTTGGTTCTACTGCTAGTTCAATAACTGGTTCAGGGAATTCCATTGATTCAAGAATACATTGATTCTTTTCTTCACATAGAGTATCTCCTGTAGTAGTATCTTTAAGACCTACTGCTGCAGCTATATCTCCAGCGTATACTTCTGATATTTCAGTTCTGTTATTTGCGTGCATTTGAAGGATACGACCGATTCTTTCTTTTTCTCCTTTTGTTGCATTCATTACATATGAACCACTTGATAAGTGTCCAGAGTAAACTCTGAAGAATGTAAGTTTACCAACAAATGGGTCTGTCATAACTTTAAATGCAAGTGCTGCAAATGGTTCTGAATCTGATGGATGTCTTACGATTTCATTTCCATCTTTATCTACACCTTTGATTGATTCAACATCTGTAGGTGCTGGTAAGTAATCTATTACAGCGTCTAGTAATAGTTTTACACCAGTGTTTTTGTATGCTGAACCACACATTACTGGGAAGAATTCTGCTGCTAATGTTCCTTTACGGATACATGCTTTGATTTCTTCTACTGTAAGTTCTTCACCTTCAAGGTATTTTTCCATTAATGCATCATCGAATTCAACTGCTTTTTCAATTAATTCAGAGCGTTTTTCTTCTACTAAATCTTTTAAGTCTGCAGGGATTTCAATAATTTTTGGTTCTTCTTCTGCTTTACCATCGTATTCGTAAGCAGTTCTTGTAACTAAGTCGATGATACCTGTTAGTTCATCTCCAGCTCCTATTGGCCATTCGATTGGTGCGAAGTTTACACCTAATCTATCTCCAATAGTTTTTAAACTGTAGTTAAAGTCTGCTCCTAATTTATCCATTTTATTTGCGAATATTATACGAGGTACTTTAAATTCTGTTGCTTGTCTCCAAACTGTTTCAGTTTGAGGTTCTACACCAGCTTGTGCATCTATAAGTGCTACTGCACCGTCTAATACACGAAGTGATCTTGATACTTCAACTGTAAAGTCTACGTGTCCTGGAGTATCGATTATATTAAATCTGTTTCCTTTCCAGTATGCTGTAGTTGCTGCTGAAGTAATAGTAATTCCACGTTCTTGTTCTTGTGCCATCCAGTCCATTTGTGAAGCACCGTCATGTGTTTCACCAATTTTGTGGATTTTACCAGTATGGAATAAGATTCTTTCTGTTGTAGTTGTTTTTCCGGCATCGATGTGAGCCATGATACCGAAGTTACGAGTATTCTCTAAACTATATTCACGAGCCATACTTTATTTCCTTTCTTACCATCTATAGTGAGCAAATGCTTTATTAGCCTCTGCCATTCTATGAGTATCTTCACGTTTTTTAACTGCTGCACCAGTATTGTTTGATGCATCGATTAGTTCGTTTGCTAGGTTTTCAGCCATTGAGTGTCCACCTCTTAAACGAGCATATTGTATAATCCAACGAAGACCTAAAGCTTGACGTCTGTCTGCTTTTACTTCAATTGGCACTTGGTAGTTTGCTCCACCAACACGACGAGATTTAACTTCTAGTGATGGCATAACATTTTCCATTGCTTGATTTAAAACTTCCATAGGATCTTTTCCAGTTTTTTCTTTGATCATATCGAAAGCGTTGTATAAAATTGTTTGAGCTTTTCCTTTTTTACCATCAATCATCATATTGTTGATTAATTTAGTAACTAACTTTGAGTTATATATAGGATCTGCTAAAACGTCTCTTTTAACTGCACGTCTTTTACGCATGTTAATCCTCCTCTCTTTATTTTTTATTTAAAATTATTTTGAAGCTTTTGGTTTTTTAGTTCCGTATTTACTACGACCTTGACGACGTTTTTCGATACCAGCTGTATCCATTGCTCCACGAACAATATGATATCTAACACCGATTAAGTCCTTAACACGTCCACCACGGATTAGAACAACACTGTGCTCTTGTAAGTTGTGTCCTTCTCCTGGGATGTAACAAGTAACTTCCATTCCGTTTGATAATCTAACACGGGCATATTTACGTAATGCTGAGTTAGGTTTCTTTGGAGTCATTGTTCCAACACGAGTACAAACACCTCTTTTTTGTGGTGAATCTTGGCTAGTTCTAACTTTATCTTTGCTGTTAAAACCTATATTCAAAGCTGGTGCTTTTGGTTTTCTTACTTTTGCTTTTCTGTTCTTTCTAACTAATTGATTTACTGTAGGCATGATTTCATCTCCTTTCTCTTTACACATATCCAGGTGTATCAAATTCTTGTTTAATTTAAGATTTACCGAAGTAAACCTTAAAATTAAATGCGATAATAATATATCATTTTTTAGTTATTATTGTCAATATATTTTCATGAAAAAAGTACAATATTTTGTACTCTTTTAAAATAAATTAATATCCTTTATATTTTCTTTAAATTTATATAATTTTGCAGGTCTTCCGCTTCCACCTACACTATTGTTTCCGGTCTCTTCTATTAGATTTAAAGTTAAGAATTTTTTTCTAAAGTTTCTTCTATCTAATTTTTTATTCATTATGCTTTCAAATACTGATTGTATTTCTGGCAGTGTGAATTCATTTGGAAATAGATTTTTTAATATTGTTGTATTTACTAATTTTGTTTTTAATAATTGCTTTGCATTTTCAATAATGTCTTTATGATCATACCCTATTTTAGGTAGTTCTTCTAGATTGAACCAATTTAATTCTAAATCATCATTTAATTTTACTTTTTTATTATCGACTAATCCAATATATGATGTTGTTATTACTCTACTGCCTGGGTATCTATCTAATCCTGAAAATGTATGATTTTGTTCTGTATATATTTTTGATGTATTTATTGTTCTATTTAGTATAGATTCAATAGTTATGTCTAGTGTTGTTTCTTTTTTTAATGTTTCTTTTGGTAATATCCAATATCCTTTGTATGGTTCTTCCTTTTTTCTTTCTAATAATATTTTTAACATTCCTTTTTCTACGGTGAATATATTAATAAGCGATTCTAGCATAAAACTGTCTTCTTTTTTACTCATAAATTCTCCTTTGCGTTTTTTATACGGTATATTTTAGTATATATTTTTTAAAATGTCAAATTTTATTTGACTTTTCCTTATTATATATATATAATAATTCACAAAAGGAAGCGATTTTATGAAGAAAGAAAGTATTACAGTTAATATAAGGAAGAACGATTCTAAAAGTGAAATTTTATATGATAATATTGTATCTAATATGGATTCTATGAAATTAAGTAAGGATGAGCAAATTGAATATTTAAAAACTAGAGTTTCTATATTGGAACAAGAGAATAAGAAAAAGTATGATTTTATTATAATGGGACTTATTTGTTTATTTTTATTAGTTATTGGTATAGCACTTCTTATTCTTAATTTTTATACATTAGGATCATTTGTTGTTGTTGGAACTTCTTTCTATGGTATATTTAAGACTTATATGCTTGCTAGTAAAGAGAATAAGTTTTCTCTTGATAAGTATGAAGAAGTTGAAGCAATAAGAAAAATCATTAGTTCTAAATTGAAATAACTGATACAAAAAGTATCAGTTATTTATTTCTTTTTAATTCCAATTTGAATGTATGCATTAGCATATATTATTGAATGTTCTATAAAATATAATGTTGTTGGTATTATCGACAACATATATATCCCCCTTTTTACGAGTGTATATTATACACTTTTTTTAGAAAAAGTCAAATTTTCAAAAAAAAATATATATCTACAAAAAATTGATATGAATGTCATATCAATTTTATTATTTTCTTTTCGATATTTTTGCAATTATATGTTTGAAACATTTGTATAATTTATATCCCTTATCATAAATATTGTAAGTAACTTTATTTAATACCAAGTCAAATTCTCCGATATATTCTACTACATATCCTCCGAATCCCTTTTTAAATTCATAGACTCCATAACCTTTGCTATTAGGATCGAAGTTACCACTTATTCCTCCAAAATCATATAATGGAATATTTAATTCTTGTGAAAGTTTTATCATTTCCATTTGCATCTTATATTGAGCCATTAATGGCATATACTGTTTATATGTTCCGCCATAAACATAGTTGGCTCTATTTTTATCAAAAATAAACACTCCTGCGCTAACAGGTATCTTATCTCTATTATCTTTGCTAACCATATCAAAAAGTTTATCATCTTTAAATTCTTCAACAAATTTAGGCTTGTCCAAATAGATAATCATCAATTTACTTCTTTTACCAAGTTCTTTGTTAAGATTGGTGTAATATTCCTTTGATCTATCTAAATTATTTTGTCTGTTTGCTGTATGTTCCATAATGTTTTTGAAATCATTAATATTATTATCATTTACTTCTATTATTTCTAATGGATATTTTTCGTATTTCCTTATGCATCTTCTGCATCTTTGATTCATGTCTTTAAATATTTCTTCTTGTGATTTATTAATATCTAGACAATAACTCCATCTAAATTGTGTATCACTTGAATAACTATCAGTAAATCCGTTATGACGAAATCCTAGATTAATTAAATTATCTATTATTGTTTGATTTGAAAATCCATCTTTTAGATATTTTCCATCTTTATCGTGATTTTTATACTGAATGAGAGGATCCATTTTAAAAAGTATTCCATTCTTTTGAATAAGAAAGTTTTTTATTTTATCTACAAAGAATGTTAATAGTTCCGTATCATTATAGTCCAATAGCATTCCTCTTGGAGAATAATATATGAAGTGATTAGAGAATATTTTTTTCCCTAAAATTAGTGAACAGGCTACTATTTTATCATCTTTTTTTACACCAACAAAATAGTGTATCCAACCCGTATATTCTTTTATTTTTGCCCACGAAGAACTTTGATAAAAAGAGCTTCCATCAAAATTATCGCAAATTTTATTAAATTGATTATTGCTTAGTTCTACAAATTTCATGTTTACCTCCTTTTTTGTCTTATTGAATCATCATAAATGTCTTTATAGAAATGTTGATAATCCTTTGAATTGATGAAATCTCCTCCCCATTTCCAACCATACTTTTTGAAAGTGATAAATGCCAAATCATTATGATCAATTTTTCCAGCAAACTCTCTTTTTCTATCAACATATTCAGTTGCTGTGCTAGGATATAATTCATTTCCAAGGATATATGGATTGTATAGAGGATTAAGATCTATAGCTAATCCAAAGCAGTGCCAAGATAATTTGTCACCTGATTCAACTTTTCTATAATTAAATGCAGAAGTATTATTGTCTTGCATTGATAATTCGTCTAATGCATTATACTCTTCTACCAATTTAATTTTTTCTATTGCATAGTTATTTATATATAGTTCATAAAATATTTTTAATACTTCTTCTGCTACTTCTTTATTTACAATCATTTCTCCATCATTATGTTCTTTACCAGAAAAATCTTTATATTTTAGTCTCACATATCTTAAATCATCATATGATAGTGACGTGTAGTTTTCATCAAATTTTTCAGGAAATGAGTGTCCTGTAATCCTTTCTTTTATTTCATACGATAACTTTTCTGAATAAAAACCTTCTTTATATGTATATCTATCTAGATTTTGTATTTTCATATTTTTATTTAATATGCTGTCGCTAATTTTAGTAATTTCCTTAAAATCATCCATTTTGATTTTGCTTTTATGTAACGTAAGTCTATTGCTAATTATATATATTAAAATTATAAAAATAGGTATTTTAAATAATTTATGTTTAACACTTTTTTTTAAACGTCTCTTTTTCATATTTTATTTCAAATCGTTAGATTACCTCCTACTTTTATTATATCATATAAAAAGCGTTTTAATATAACTTTGTCAGCTTTTTGAAAAAAAAAAGATAGTTTAACTAAACTAGTCAATAAAAAGTAGACAGTGAAAAAGAGAGATTAAAACCCTGATTCAATTTTATATTGAATTGGGGTTTTATAATCTAATGCATAGCTAGGTCTTTCATTATTATAATAAT
>CAKJXT010000101.1 GCA_918219625.1 Bacilli bacterium | reverse complement strand
TAAGTGAGGCTGGTAAAGAATATGGCAAGAATATAATTAATAGTTATTCTGAAAAACTTATGGCGGAAGTGGGCAGAAAATATAATTATAGAACACTATATGGAATGAGAAAATTTTATGAAGTATTTAGCAATGAAAAATTGAACCCACTGGGTTCAAAATTAAGTTGGAGTCATTATAGAGAATTAATAACAATTAAAAATATTGATGAAATCATATATTATATTTATATTTGTGAGAAGAATAATTTGTCTAAAAGACAATTACAAGAAAGAATGAAAAATCATGAATATGATAGATTAAGCAATACAACTAAAAACAAATTGATTACTAAAGAACAATTAAATGTTAATGATTTAATACCTAATCCTGTAATTATAAAAACAAGTTTATCTATGGAAGAATTATCAGAATACGCATTAAAACAATCTATATTGAATAATCTTGATCAATTTTTAAAACAATTAGGTAATGGTTTTACTTATGTTGGTAATGAGTACTCAATTAAATTAGGCGACAGATATAATTATATAGATTTGTTATTATTTAATATTGAGTATAATTGCTATGTGGTTGTTGAATTAAAAATTACTGAATTAAAGAAAGAACATATAGGCCAAATTCAAGTTTATATGAATTATATAGATCAAAATGTAAGAAGGCTTAGTCATGATAAAACAATTGGGATAATAATTTGTAAGCAAGACAATGAATATGTTATTAAGTATTGTTCTGATGATAGGATCATAGCTAGAAGGTATGAATTTGTATAAATTTGTAAATAAATATTTTTTTAATCATATCTTTAAATAGAGGTGATATGATGTATGAAACTTATACAGTGAAGCAGGGTGATACTTTATATGGTATAAGTAATCAGTTTGGTGTTTCGGTTACTGACCTTGCTGAATTAAATGGTATTAAGGGTAGTAATTTACCTGTTGGTACTGTTTTAAAGATTCCTATGAAAAGTGGAGTTAATCCAAACAATATGTTTATGTATACAGTTGAACCCGGAGATACTTTATATAGTATAGCTCGTAAGTATAATACTACTGTTCAGTCTATTCTTGATTTAAATTATTTAAAGAGTAATAATTTAAGTGTTGGTCAGGTTATAAGAATTCCTGAGACTTATTATAATTATGATGAAATGAGTGCTCCTAATTATATAACTTATACTGTTAAACCTGGCGATACTTTATATAGTATAGCTCGTGATAATGGAATTAGTGTTGATACTATTATTAGTGATAATGTTTTACCTAATAATAATTTAAGTGTTGGTCAGGTACTAAGACTCCGTGTTGTTGATGGTGAGGTTTTAGAGTGCTTTGGACCTGATTTTGAAATACCAGAGGAAGTTATTCCTAGTATTACTTATGTAGTTCAAGCAGGTGATAATTTATATAATATTGCTCGTAAGTATAATACTAGTGTTAGTGAGATTGTTCGTTTGAATAATTTATCTAATAATAATTTAAGTATAGGACAACAGTTATTAATTCCTACTGCTGGTTCTAGTGGTTCATCAAATGGTTCTAGTACTTATACAGTACAAAGGGGTGATTCTTTATATAGTATTGCTAGAAGATTTGGTGTTACTGTTAGTGATATAGTTCGTTTAAATAATTTAGCTGGTACTAGTTTAAGTATTGGTCAACAGTTACTTATTCCTTCTAGTAGTTCTAGTAATTCTGGTAATATTTATGTTGTTAAGAGTGGAGATAATTTATATAGTATTGCTAGAAGATTTGGTGTTACTGTTGATAGTATAAAGAGCAAGAATAATTTGAAGTCTAATTTACTTAGTGTTGGCCAAACTTTAATTATTTAGGAGGTTTTATGACATATAATGTTGATGATAAAGATTTTTTAAATAGTGAACTTTATAAGAGTTTTATTAATCAGAATCCTGGTGTTGGTTTTTTAAAGATTAGGGCATATGCTGCTAGTGGGGCTGTTCCTATTAGTGGGTTATCTGTTGTTATTTCTAAGGATATAGGTGGTAATAAGGTTATATTTTTTGAGGGTGTTACTAATGAGTCTGGGGTTATTGAAAGGATAACTTTACCTGTTCCTAGAATGAGTAGTGATAATTTGATTGTTCCTATTGTTTCTACATATGATATTAATACTACTTATGAAGGTGAAAGTCGTTTATATAAGGTTAATGTTTATGATGATATTTATGTTGTTCAGAATATTAATGTGACACCTAATATTAGTTATGGAGTTGTGGATTAATGGCTGTAAGATATCCGGTTATTCCTAATAGTATTACTGTTCATTTAGGAGCGCCAGATGAGGCTGCTCGTGATATTACAATTCCTTTTACTGATTATATTTCTAATGTTGCGGCTTCTGAAATATATCCTACATGGCCTAGGGCTAGTTTGGAAGCTAATATTTATGCGATTATTAGTTTTGCTTTAAATCGTGTTTATAATGAGTGGTATAGAAGTAAGGGTTATAATTTTGATATTACTTCTAGTCCTATTTATGATCAGGCTTATACTCTAAATCGTTCTACTTATGAGAATATTGATGATATTGTTAATGATATTTTTGATAATTATGTTGTTAAGGGTGATCAAGTACAGCCTTATTTTACGAGGTATTGTGATGGTCGTAAGACTACTTGTGATGGGTTATCTCAATGGGGGACTGTTAGTTTAGCTAATCAAGGGAAGAGTGCTTTAGATATATTAAAGTTTTATTATGGTAATGATATTTCTATTAAGTATGATGCTCCTGTTGGAGATGTTGAAGAGGGGTATCCTGGTAGTCCAGTAGGACTTGGTTATGCTGGTAATCCAGTTCTTGCTATTCAACGTGATTTAAGGCGAATTCGTAAGAATTATCCTGCTATTCCTGATATTAGTGGTTCTTTAGGTATTTTTGATAAAGAGACTGAGGATGCAGTTAAGAAATTTCAAGAGATTTTTTCTTTACCTGTTACTGGTGTAGTTGATAAGGGTACATGGTATAAGATTAAGTATGTTTATAATAGTGTTAAGAAGTTATCTGATTTGTATTCTGAGGGACTTAGTGAGGAAGAAGCAACTTTCTTATATACTGATTTACTTAAGTATGGTGATACTGGTATTGAGGTTTCTTATATTCATTATTTTTTAGATGCGATTGCGTTTTTAGATCCTGATATTCCTCGTCTTCCAACTAATTCTATTTATAATAATAATACTGTTACCATTGTTAAAGCTTTTCAAGAGAAGTATGGTTTACCTGTAACTGGGGAGTTTGATTATACTGATTGGACTGTTTTAAAGAATGCTTATAGAACTATTCTTGAGCCTTTTCCTTTAGAGTATAAAGAGTTTATTGATGACTTATATCCTGATTATTTTTTAACTTTAGGTACTGTTGGAAATGATGTTAGAAGATTTCAGATGTTTTTGTATGAAATATGTCGGCGTGATAAGTCTATTCCTGGTGTTAGAGTTAATGGTATATTTGATGAATTAACTCTTAAGTCTGTTCGTAAGCTACAAAGTGATTATGGTTTTGATGTTAATGGTGTTGTTGGGCCTCTTTTATGGAGAAAGGTTGTTGAACTTTCTAAGGGATAATCTCGTTTTTTACGGGATTTTTTTGACTTATTATTTATTTTTCTTCAATTTATTGCAAAAAAACGTTTTTTAATGTATTATAATGAATAGTTTAGGAGGTTTTTATGAAAGTTATTTTGTGTGATATTAGTTGTGAATGGGATGCAGCTTTAAATGTAGATTCTCCTGGAAAAGGTGCATGGAAGGGAAAAATGCTAGTATATAGAGGTTATCAATCTCAAAGTTGGTTCGTTGGTATTGTTAATGACATCAGTTGTACGAATACTGATTCTTTGTATACCGGTGAAAGATTGATATATGGCATTTATGTTCCTAGACTTGGGCAATTATTATTATATAAAGTATCTCCAAAGAATGTTAGTGATCCTTTTGTATTTAGAACAATTTGCCGTGAAGGTAGCTATAAAGGAGGTTTTAGTGTTATTAATGTTGCAGAAAAAATGAGCGCAATTGGGACTTCAGATTATAGAAAAGATGCTAGCGATACTGATGGAGAGTCAATTATGGGAACTTCAAAAATTTTTGTTACAGAACTTGGAGATTGCAATAAAATTGTTGCTGGTAGAGATATTGCTGCAGAGATCGACCAGGTATATTTAAGTACAAGAGCATTTAAAGATGGATTTCCTCAATTAAAAGAAGCGGTAAAAGAAGTATGTGAAGATCCATATGAGCATTGGAATAATTGGTGGAGATATGGTGATAATATGGAAGAGAGTGATGAAACTTCTGTATTATCGAAAAAGGGGAAGCAAAAGAAAAAGAAAAGATTTCGTTTGAATTAAGGTTTGCGGTATTGATTAAAGATAGAAGAAAATCTATCTTTTTTGTGGCTTTAAAGATTTTGATATGATATAATTTTATTAATTTGGAGGATATATGATTAAGAATATAATATTAGATATTGGTGGGGTTATTGTTGAAGATAGCTCTAAAAAATACAAAGAAGAAAAATATAGGGAAAAGTTAAATATGTCTTATGATGAAATAAGAAATCTTGGTAAGATAGCTTTTGGTGGTACTTTTAAAAATTGTTTATTAGGTAAAATGGATATTATGGAACATATTTCTAATGTTGTTAGGGATAATCCTTCATATAAAGATGAATTAGAATATATGCTTGATCCTAAGTTTTATAATGAAACTTATCCTATTATACCTGAAAGACTTGATTATATTCGTTCTCTTAAGGACAGGGGGTATAAAATATATTTTCTTTCTAATATCAATTCTGAAAGTTATAATTCTATAAAACATCTATTAGATGAATTTGATGGTGGTGTTTATTCTTATCAGGAACATGTTAAAAAACCTCATAGAGAATTTTTTGAAATAATTATTAATAAATATAATTTAAATATTGATGAATGTGTATTTTTTGATGATTCTATTAAGAATGTTGATGCAGCAAATGAATTTGGGCTTAAGAGTTATTTATTTACTGATATTAGTGATATTGAAAGTGTTTTATAGAGGTTTTTATGAGAGATTTAAATGAATTAAAATTAAAGGATAAAAAGTATATTATATTTGATATGGATGGTACTTTAATTGATTCTGTTGGAGTATGGAATAGGACTGATCAAATTCTTATCGAAAGATATGGCGGAAAGATTATTGATTTGGATATTATTCAAAATGATAGGGAAGAGTTTTTACGCAGTAATCAAAGTAGTATTATTTATTTAGAATATTGCAGATATTTAATTAAAAAATATTGTCTTAGTATTACTAATTCTCAAGAACTATTAGATATAAGAAATGCTGTTTCAAAGGAAACATTAAAAAATGAAACTGATTTTAAACCTGATGTTGTTCAACTTATTAGAATTCTTAAAGAAAAAGGTAAAGTTTTAGTTTTAGCTACTATGACTACTCAAGTTCAATTGGACATTTATTCTAAGGAAAATAAAAAAATGCTTAGTCAAATGAATATATATGATGTATTTGATTATATTACTAGTAGTGATGATGTTAAGAATAAGAAACCTGATCCCGAAATATATTTAACGATAATGAATAGATATGGTGTAGATCCTTCGGAGTACTTAGTCTTTGAGGATTCTTATACAGGTGTTTTAGCTAGTAAGAATGCACGTATCGAAGTTGTTAATGTATATGACAAGTATGCGGATGGTGAAAGAGATAGGATTGATGAAATAACTGATTATAAGATTTCTAATTATGGAGAATTTATAGATTTCGTTGAAAATTTATATGGTTCACATTTAGTAAGGGAGGGTAAATGAAAAGAATTACAATAGAAGATAATGAAGAATACTTAAGACAAAAATCTATTGATGTTGATTTTTCTTGCGATGATATTAATTATTATATTTCTTCGTTAAGAGAGTTTTGTTTAAATAGTGAGGTTTATGCTTTAGCCCCTGTTCAAATTGGTATTCCCAAGAGAATTATTTATATTAGAAATACTTCATCTGATATGAGTAAGAATAATGATTTATATAATGAGGATATTGTTTATATTAATCCTGTTATTAAGAATATGTATGGTCATACTAGATTTTTAGAGGGTTGCGCAAGTTGTATGTATTCTAACGGTAATTATGTAGTGGGTGTTGTTGATAGACCTTATAAAATTGAAGTTGAATACTATGATATTAATGGATTATCTCATTCTAAGATTATTGAAGGGTTTGAAGCAACAATTTTTTGTCATGAATATGATCATTTAGATGGAATATTACATATTGATAGAGTTAGTGATACATACTTATATAATTTAGATCAAATGAAAGATTATAGGACTAATAACCCATATAATGTTTTATCTAAGGATGATAATTTTTCTTATTAATGTAACCTATAGAGTTTTACTTTATAGGTTTTTATTGTATAATTATTTTAGGAAGTCTAGAGGTGTATTATGAAGAATGTAACAATTGTAATTGATGGACAAGCGGGTAGTTGTGGTAAGGGTAAGATTTGTGGTTATTTAGCTCGTCATGATTCTTTTTCTATTTCAACTAATAATTGGTCTAGTAATGCTGGCCATACTTATGTTTCAGATAATGGCGAAAAAATTGTTGTTAGTCATTTACCTATGGCTTTATTAGATTCTAAATGTAAATTGATTTTAAATGCTGGCTCTATTATAACTTCTGAAATATTATTTGATGAAATTGAAAAGTACAGAGATTTAATTGGTAATAGAAAAATTTATATTCATCCAAGAGCTATGATTATTCAAGAAAAACATAGAGAAGAAGAGAAAAAAATTATTAAGAGCGGTTCTACTTTCAAAGGGTGCGGTTCTGCTTTAGCTGAGAAGATTATGAGAAAACCTGGTATTGTTTTAGCTGGTGATTATTTTAAGGATTTACCTGATGATATAAAAGATGTAATAGAAGTTGTTGATACATCTATAATGATTAATAATTGTTCTGGTGATATTTTAATTGAGGGGGCTCAAGGACAGGATTTAGATATTAATTATGGCCTTGATTATCCTAATGTTACAAGTAGAATGTGCAGTGCTAGTCAGTTAATTGCGGATGCTGGATGTAGCCCTTTTAAGGTTAAAGATATTTATATGGTTATTAGACCTTATCCAATTAGAATAAGTAATAAAACGAATATTGGATTTGATATATATAGTGGCGATTATGCTGGTAGTAAAGAGATTTCTTGGGATGAAGTTAAAAAAAGATGTGGTGCGCCTATTGATTTAACTGAGTATACAACTGTTACTAAAAAAAATAAGAAGAGTTTTTGAAATGAATTTTGATAGGTTAAAGTATAATGTTATGATTAATAGGCCTACTCAAATAGTTTTAAATTTTGCTCAATATATTGATTGGAAGGCTTACAAATGTAGAGATTATGAATTACTTCCTGATAAAGTGAAGGATTTTATTAAAAGAATTGAAAAAGAAACTGGTATTCCTGTTACAATAATAGGGACAGGAGAGTGTGATTCTGATATAATAGATTTAAGAAAGTAGGATGGTTTATGAAAAAGTTTTATATTGACTTAGGGTCATCAACAATAAAGGTATATTGTTATGAAAATGAATTGAAATTATTAGAGGAAAATTCTATTTATTTTAAAAATGATTTTGATTCTGAAAAGGGTATAAGTGATTATAATTTAAAGGAATTATGTGAGTATTTTTCTACTATTAAAGAAAAATATGATTTAAAATATTATAATACTGATATATTTGTTACTGGTATTTTTAGAAATTTAAATTTAGATAGAAAACAAGATATGGTTAAATTATTTAATGATAAATTTGATTTGCATTTTAATATTATAAGCCATGGTATTGAGAATTATTATTTAGGTAAGGCTATGCAGAATGATTATAATGGTAAGAAAGTTTTAATTATTAATATGGGTGGTAAAACTACTGAGTTGGTTACTTTTGTTGGTAAAGATATAACTAGTACTGAAAATATAAATATTGGGGTTGCTGATCTATTAAATAATTTTGATAAGGTTAATGAAAAATACAGTGGTAATACTGTTTCTGAGATGGAACAATTTGTTTTTGATAAATTAAGCGATCTAAAATTAGATTCTGATTATGATTGCGCTATATTTACTGGTGGAGAGGAGAGATTTGAATTATTAACTGGATTTAATTTAGCTCCAAATACTTTATTTGATGATAATATTCATAAGTATATGCTTACATTAGAGGATTATATTTCAGGTACTGAGAAAGTGTTTAATGATATTTCTATTGATGAATTACATGATTTAATGCCTTCTAATCCAAAATGGATGGATGGTGCTAGAAGCGGAGCAATAATTCCTTTAGTTTTATTTAGGAAAGCTAATGTTAAATGGATTATTCCTTCTGATTTGAATTTAATTAATGGCGTTATAAATGATTTATAGGAGGCTTTATGAAAGTTAAAGGAATGATATGTGCATTTATATTGTGCATTATTTGTGTTATATTGTTTTTTGTAGTAAAAGTTAAGTATAATCAGAAAAATGGTTTAAATAATAATTCTAATGAAAATATTAAATATACTTTGAATGATGATTATATTGCGATATTTAATGGTGGTTCTGGTGAACAAATTTATAAGACTTATGTTTTTAAAGATAATAAGTATTATTATATAAATGTTACAAGTACAACTGAGTCTTGGGGAAGTACAAAAAGAAAAGATGTTATTACTTCTAAAGGATCTGCTGAGAGTTTGGATGAAATATTTAAGATTGCTGAAGAGAATAATGCTTTTTCATATGTAATGTTACCGGATAATGATGGTCCTTATAGTATTGAAACATATAAGAGTATGATTAAATAGTTTGGATGGTTTTATGGAGTTAATAAGTACATATATAGAAACTAGTGATTTTAATAAATCAATTGAGTTTTATGAAAAAATATTACAAATTGAACCTATTGTTTATTGTGAGAATAGATGGGTTGAGTTTGAAGTCGGAAATAAGATTTCTCTTTATAATAAGAAGTTTGATGAAGAAAGAATTAATAATTCTTCTAATTATAATCAAGCTTATATAGACGATTTTAATAAAGAAAAAGGCGAAAGAAAAAATAATATTGTTACATTTAACTTTTATACTGATGATTTAAATAGTGAATATGAGAGAATAAAGGCTTTAAATATTTCTGTATCAGATGTTATGTATGTTAATATTGTTGAACCATATTATTATTTCAATGTTACAGATCCTGATGGTAATGTTTTAGAGATTTGCAGCGATAAATGTGAAAGTATATATTAAAACTAGATTTTATCTAGTTTTTTTATCTTTTTAAGGAATTTGTTGTATTTGCGTTGTATTATATATTTTGAAGGGAGGTGAAATATGCCTTTTAATAGTTTAAATGATGGATTTCAAAATGAAGATGAATTTGTTAAATACTTGAATGGTAAAAAATATTGTGATATTATTTTTAACTTACAACTTTTTTTGGAGGACTTATATGGTTTTGTTGACGATAATGATATAGTTAAATGTTATAAGAGTAGTGCTCCTTATAAATATGATATTATTATTGAAATTAATAGTATAGTTAAAAGAATAAGTATAAAAAAAGGGGTTAAAAACTCTTTACATGCTGA
Source organism: Bacilli bacterium (assembly GCA_918219625.1). The sequence continues at coordinate 647 of CAKJXT010000101.1, read as the reverse complement.
ACCTATAAGTGAATTTGTTCATTTCTTGATATCAAACAAGATGCCAAGAGAAATGGTTATTAATTTTTTAAAATACCATTATGCTGATGGAACTACAAATGGTAGTGGCGTTAATAGAATTCCTATTTCTGAGTATAAAAAATCTCATCAAAAAGAGATTGATGAGATTAATGAATTTTTGAATCGAAAACAAATATTGATAAAAGCGATAAATAGATTTGTCATTAAAGGTAGAAATTCTATATATAAGATTGATGCTGTTATATATGGCGTTCCTGAAGATTTTATTTGGATAAAGAGAAAAGATATTTATAAAATTTTAGTTAATAAAAGAAATGAATATTCTACATCAATTCACTTTAGTTGTTTAACATATCAACCGATGGATAGATGTTTGAATAGAAATCCAAAATATGAAAGTAATAGATATATATCACAAATAAAATGGTATAACATAGGTGATGATATTATTGAAAATATGAATGATAATTATCTGTCTTTATTTAGGAAAAATGCGGGTGTGTGAAATTTATAATATCTATGTTTATTGATTTTAATGTAAGATTGTCTTTGCTTCAAGCTGATAACGTGGGATTAAGGTACAAAAAAACCAAACATAATGTCTGGTTAAATATCTTAATGGAGCG
>CAKJXT010000100.1 GCA_918219625.1 Bacilli bacterium | reverse complement strand
ATTTCTCTCTTCTAGTTATTTGATAGTTTATTTAGTGTTTCTTTTATTGTAGTTTGTTCTACATCTTTTACGTTATACCACCCGTATTTTGTCATTTCATCGTATGTGTTCGCTTGATTTGTTTGAGTATTATTTAATCCTTCCTTTAGTAATTTTCTTATATCTTCATTTGAACTTTCTAGTGTACCATGAACGTAAACTTCCATTGTGCTTTTTAGAATTAGTAGGTAATTATCCATTAATAATTGATCATTCATTTGATTTTTCCTCCAATTTGCTTATTAGATTTTCTTTCATGGATACATGTGTTTCTAATTTGTTTTCTAGAAATGATATAAGGTTTTCGTCTTGTAGATTTTTAATTGTTTCTTGTAGTATTTTTATTATGTTTGTTTCATGGCCTACTGCATCTTCTACATATAGTAGTTCTTTTTGTGTCATATTATTCCTCCCATATTTATTATGTTTGGATTATTATTTTTTAAACATTATTTTGTTCAACTATTTTATTAAGTGCTTTTATTGAATTCAAATATTCTTTTTCTATTGAATTAAGCTCTTTTGTTTGATATTTGTCATATTCTCTTTTTGCTTTTTCCATTGCTTTTTGGTGTGAAATATTTCCAGCATTATTTAATATATTCGCATCTACCGACATCAATATTTTATCCAATTGATTTAAGTAGTCTTGCATTCTCATAGGCTTATGTTTCATAGCTTGAAATTCTGCAAAATCAAAATACCCAGAAACTAAATTATTTAACATTAATAATTCTTCTTCTGTTAAGTAGTTTTTTGCGATTTCTATGTCTTTTATACTTGGAAGTTCTCCTTCAAATGTTGTTAATCCCATAAAAGGTTTATCTGCATTAACTCTACTATATATAACTTCAGATGCTGTATGCCCATGTGCTGCATAGTGAAATTTATTTTGTACTATTTTAAAGAATTTTTTTGTTTCTTCTGATTTTGGGTCATAGTCTATTGCGGTTGAATATAAATCTAGCACTTGTCTATATAATACCTTTTCAGAAGACCTTATATCTTTTATTCTATTTAATAATTCGTAGAAGTATTTTCCCCCACCCAGATTTTTGAGTCTATTGTCATCTAATGTATATCCTTTTATGATATATTCCTTAATTCTTTCTGTTGCCCATCTTCTAAATCTTACTCCTTCTAATGATTTTACACGATAACCTACACTTATTACTACATCAAGGCTGTAAATTTTAACAGGTTTGTCTGAATTTGCAATTTCGGTTTTTCCGACATTGCTTTTTTCTTCTAGTTCTCCCTCATCAAAAACATTTTTAATATGTTCACTTATTGTACTTCTACTTTTTCCGAACAACTCTGCCATTTGAGCTTGAGTTAACCAAACAGTTTCATTTTCCAAACTGACATCTAATTTTATCTTTCCATCTGTTGTCACATAAATTAGCAATTTTGAATTTGTATTTATGGTATTTTCCATTGATTTTCCCTCCTAGTTTTTTACTACAAAAAATTATAACATAATTATGTTCGTATTGTAAATAACTTTTAGTTAATTTTTTCAAAATAAAAAGAACAAGATTAATCTTGTTCTAAAAAGTATGAACCTTTATGTGTTTCTGTTATATTTAGGTCCTTATCTATATTTATTTCATATGTTGCTTTTATACATGGTTCTTGATACTGTCTACAGTATTTAAAGTCTATAGTTGTTGTTCCTTTTTTTAATGGAGTTAGTATGTATATTGTTTTTCCACCACATCCTAGTATTCCTTCTTTACAGTTTGAATCATCATAAAATCTTTCTATATCGACTATTTGATTAGTTATTTCATAGTGCCAATCATATCCTGTTGATGGATTGGAATCTAGTTCAATTGTATATCTTGGTGTATTGTCACAATCAGTTATAAATATAATACCTATTATTATAATTATTAATATTGGAATTATTATTAAAAGTTTTTTCATATTTTACCCCATATTTAAGTTTTCAATACTTATATCATTTTTTGTTATTGTTTTTAGTATTTTATTTTGTTTTTTATCTTTTACATTTGTTGCGTGTTTAATCACTGTTTTTTCATATATGTTTCTTACAAATCTAGCATTTCCGAAGTTCTTCATATTTCTATTTTCGTTTATTACTTCTTCTAGATATTTAATTGCTTCATCATCTACTACAAATCCATTTTTAGTTGCGAAGCCATTGAATATTTTTATTAGTTCTTCTGTTGTGTAGTCATCAAATTCAAGTGTGTATCCAATTCTTGATACTATTCCTGAGTTTGAGTCTAAGAAGTCTTGCATTTCTTTAGTGTAACCAGCAAATATTACTACTAATTTATCTCTATAGTTTTCCATTGCTTGAATTAGTGTAGCTATTGCTTCTGCATTATATGAATTTTCTCCTTTTACTGCTAGTGAGTATGCTTCATCTATGAATAAAACTCCATTTAAACTTTTGTTTATTACATCCATTGTTTTAGGAGCAGTTTGTCCAACATATTGTCCAACTAAATCTTTACTTGATACTTCTATTAGTTTGTTTTCTTTTATGTATCCTAGATTATATAGGATATTTGATATGATTCTAGCTATTGTTGTTTTTCCTGTTCCTGGATTACCTAGGAATACCATATGAAGATTCATGTCTTTTATTGTTAGGTTTTTTGCTTTTTCTTTTAGGTTTATAACATCTACTAAGTCATATAAAACTTTCTTTACTTTTTCTAGTCCTACTAATTCATTTAAGTCTTTAAATATTTCTTCTAGTGTTTTCTTTTCTTCTATCTTAGGTAATTCTTTATTAAATGATATATATTTAATTAAATTATTTCTATATTCTACATAGTCATCATTTTTATATGTTTTTGTTATGTAGTCTAATAATTCTGGTTTCATATTATCTTCTACATTAGTACTTTCTAATATAGATTCATATATATCTTGTATATCAGGATTAGTCCCTATTATATTAAATGTGAAGTATTTATTTTTTATAGATTCTCTTCCTAAGAAGAAGTTTGATATTTCTTCTTTTGTTCCTATTACTAAAGTAGTTGTTTTTTCTTCTTTTTGTAAGAACTCTTCTAAATTATTGAATAAATTTGTTTGATCTTTTATTTCTATATTATTTATTCCTTTTAGATTTGTTATAGTTATAAATCCATAGTCATAGTTAATATCTTTATCTAGGTTTATTAAAGATATTGTTTTTTTGTTATTATTTTTAATATAGTTAAAGTTTATTGAAGCTTGTTCTAGAATGTATATTAGTTCTTCTTTTGTTTCTTTATTGTTTGCTTCTATTAATATATTGAATGGTATATAGTTAGTTTCTATACCTTCATTATATTTTCTCATATATTCTATTATTTTTTTTAGTAATTCTTTTGATTCATCTTTTATATATAGTTTATTTATTTTATCAAAAAGGGTAATCATTGTATTTTGACTACCCTCTTCAATTTTTTTATTTTCTTCTTTTTGTGTTTCTACACCAAAGAAGTCTTTATATATATCTTTAAAATAGTCAGTATTCATTATTTTTCAACATGAATTTCAAGCATCTTATCTTTAAGTTCTTTTTCAATTGATTCAAGTTCTTTTTCAGCTTCTTGACGCTTGATTCTTCCGTTTTTATGAATCTCAATTACTTTATCTAATGTTTCAATTAAGTCTGCATTTGTTTTCTTGATTGTTTCAATATTAACTATAGCTTTTTCTGATTCTTCAGCTATATCTATGGATCCTTGTTTTAGTGTTTCACTATTTTTAACTAGCATTTCGTTTGTTAATTTAGATACTGCTTGTTGTGATTTTAATGCTTGTTTTGCGTTATTTATTCCTAAAGCAAGTACCATTTGGTTTTTCCAAAGTGGAATTGTATTTGTAATTGAACTTTGGATTTTTTCTACTAGTTCTGCTTCATTATTTTGAAGTAGTCTAATTTGTGGAGCCATTTGAATTGATATGATTCTTGTTGTTTTTAAGTCATAGATTTTCTTTTCGAATCTATTTATCATATTTTCCATATCATTTACTTTTTGAACATCTAATTGTTCTCCTGATTTTTTAGCTTGTTCTTGAAGTTCTGGTAATACTTTATTTCTTAGTTCTTCTAGTTTTCTTTCACCAGCAATTATGTATAAAGATATTTCTTTAAAGTATTCTAAGTTCTTTTCATACATTGTATCAAAGATACTAATATCTTTTAACATTTGTAGTTTATCTTTTTCTAGTCCATTTTCAATTGTATCAATATTCTTTTCAATTTTACTGTATTTAGCAATTGCGAAGTCTATTTCTTTTTTAGCGTTGTTGAATAGTTTTGCGAAGAATCCTTTATTTTGTCCTGATACGTCTTTATCAAATGCTTTTATTTGACTTACTAGGTCAGCTAATAAGTCTCCTGTTTCTCCTAGATTTTTTGTTTTTACATCTTCTAGGATACTGTCTGAAAATTGAGATATCTTTTCTTGAGCAGCAGCTCCATATTGAATTACTTGAGTTGTATCTGTTACATCAATTTTACTATTGAATTCATCAATAGCTTTTTGTTCTTCTTTTGTTAAGATATCATAGTTAAGTGAGTTTTCTATTTTTTCTTCTGTTACTTTCTCACTTGTTAGATTTTCTATACTTTCTTCATTTACTTTTTGTTCTACTTTTAATTCTAATCCGTTCATATTTCCTCCTAATAATCTATATTATATTTTATTATAATTCTCTTATTTAGTCAATTGATTTAGAGCGCTAAATATGTTTGATTTCATAAAAAATTCATTTTTAAACTCATCGAATTCGACCACTTTAAAATTTATTATTTCTTTAATTAATTTTAATATAAATATCAGTATATTCGTTTTGAATATACTGATTATTTTTTTATTTAATTCTTTCAAGAAGTCTTTTTAAATAATTTTTTGCTCTAATAAATCTATTAGTAAAATTTTCTTTAAATTTAGGAAATAACCATGGAGCTACAACTGCTACAAACCATAGGCAGTCAAAATAGTAACCTTTTAATAAAGCTACAATTCCTAGAATTATTATTGATATGAAAGCTATTATCAAACATAATACAACGATTAGGTTACCTATATTTTTTAAATCATTTTTATGTTCGAAATCTATTTCACGTTTTTTTATTAAATTGTCTGCTTTTTCTTTGAATGTATTATATTTATTCATAAATTGTTCTAAATTAGTTATATTGCTATCTGGTTTATAAATATTATTTCTGTAACTAATTGTAAAGTCTTCTAATACTTCTAGATCTACATTTTTATAATTAGATATATCTAGATTTATATTAAATTCATCTTCAAACATTTTTAATAGTTTATTTCTGCATTTCATTGAAATAAAACTTGATTCATTTATATATGTTTTTAATTCGTTATTTATTTCATTTAGAGTTTCTTCTTTATCCATAAATGTTCCTTAATTATTTTTATTAATTTGATTGTAATACTTTTTATTACAGTAAAATAAATATACAAGTAGTGTTAATAGGCTTAATACTGTTGGTATAATTATCATTATTTTTTTATCTAGGCTTTCATCTATTGCTAAATATCCGGTCGCAAATTTTGGTATTATTTCTTCTAGATTATTTGGATTGTATTTGATATATATTTTATCTCCTGGTTTTAAAGATTCTGTTTTTTTTCCTTTATAGATTCCTTTTGTTTCATATTCTTTTCCATCTACCGTATATTTTGTCGTAATGTGATGGAAGTATTTTATACCTGAGCCATATTTTTTTGTAGTTGTTGTCATTTTATAGTCAATTACTATTCCTGTTGTTGGTTCTGTACATCTTTTCATATATTCGTCTGATTTGTCGACACTTTTTATGGCTATAATGCTAGTTATTAGTATTATTGTTGCTGTTATTATTATTATTGTTCTTCTTTTTTTGAAATCCATAAATTAGTTTCCTTTTAAATAATCAATTAGTTTGTTATATGTATCCATTTTTAAGCTTGATACTGTGCTTTTAATTGTTTGAGGTACTCCTATTCCAATATTTGATACATCGTATGTTCCACCTGTTACACCTGTTCTGAATCCATATTTTTCCCAAGCAATTTGTCCTATTTCTGGATCATTTAGAGCTTCGTATAGTTTTTGTCCATTTTCTGTAAATGCTGCAAAGCAGTGTGAGTTCCATATTGTTGGTGTTGGATATAATATTCTTATATCATCTTTTACTTGATTGAATGCATCTGGTGATGAGTTTGCGAAGTCTATTATACTTTTTTCATAGTCAACTATCATTGGTTTTGCGCCCATACCTGTTTTTAGATAGCTTTCAAATAGGTCTTTTGGTGTATTGTTCATATATCCTGATTTAATATAGAATTCTTTTAGTTTTGGTAAATTTTTATCAACATTTTCATTTGTTACTTGAGCTTCACTTAGTATTGATAATAATAGTCCATAGTAAGTTGCTCCCGGAGATGATGTTACTGGATCAGTTGATGCGATATTGATTTGTCCATATAGATTAAGTCCTATGTCTTTCCATTTTTTTCCTTCTAGTATATATGTTATAAGTTTGTCCATATCTGTTATATAGTATACACCATCTGTTTCTGTAACTATTTTTTCTTTAATTAGAGCGTCTACTACTTCACCCCAGCTATATATTACTATTGGAGTATTTAGTGTTAGTCCACCTTCTAGTACTGTATATCTATCTGCTTCGCCTAGTTCTTTATTAGGAGCTAATTTATAGTAGTCATAGAATCTTTGATCTGAAGTAAATAATGCATCGTATTTTGATACTCCTGCTGAATTAATTTCAAAGTCTGTTGCGTGTTTCATGCTTTCAATTATATTTTGATTACCTAATCCAACACTTTCTCTTATTAATGGTTTTGTAATAGTTTTACCATTACTCCATGTATCGTATACTACATTTAGTTTGTATTTTTTTTCTAGTATTTTTTTAATATTTTCATCTGCTAGGAAGTCTTCTTTTCCTCCACCTGTTGCGACATATACTGTTGTTAGATTTCTTGATAGAGTTATTCCTCTTTCATCTTTTAGATATTTTATTAGTATTATTGTTCCAACTAATATAATAAATAGTATTATACCTATTATTGTTTTTTTATTTTTCATCTTGCACCTCACTCTTTATAATATTATCTTCTACTATTCCGTCAGCTTTCATCATTAGTTCATATACTTTCATGTCTGCATCTGTATCCATTATGTCTCTTTGATATAGATTTGATAGTATTGTTTTGAATGCTTTGTTTGTATCTTTTATAATTTTTTCTGCTTTTGTCATGAATGCTTTTTCGTCTTTGGATGTTAGTCTTGTATTTTCTATTTCATCGTATCTTGTTGTTATTTTTATTAATACTGGCAAGTAGTAATCAAAGAAGTTGTTTAGACTTTTTTCTTTTTTTGGATTTTTTTCTACTTCTTCTAGTATTTTATTTATTGTTTCATTTATTTCTTTTAAGTTTTTTTGTGTTTCTATATTATCTACTTTTGGTATTAGATTTTTAATTTGTTTTTGTTCTTTTCTTGCTTCTTGGATTTTCTGATATAATGATCTATTTGTGTTTTTTAATTTTTCTTTTGTCTTTACTCCTGAAAACATTAGTTCTGAAGCTAGGAATGCACACCCTCCTATTACTAGGGATGGCGCTAAAGCAACTGATAGTCCTAAGTATGGTATTGCGAAGAATGTGCTTCCAAGTACTGCGGAGGTTACTTCTTTATTTTTCATTAGTTATAACTCCTTACTTCTTTAAATGCTTTCTTTAGTCCTTGTTTTCCATCAAAGATTTTTCCGTTTGTTAAGTTAGCTATTTCTTTTAATTGTTTTTCGCTTGAATCTCCAAAAGTAATACTATAGATTGGTACTGTTTTACTAGTTTTTTCATAGTAATTTTTTAAGTCTTTGAATTTACCATTATTTGAAGCACCATCTGTCATTAATATTATTGTTTTTGTATAGTCGTCTGATTCTCTTTCTAGAATTTTTAATCCTTCTATACTTGGAGCATATATATTTGTAGCGCCTACTGTGTCTAGTTCATTTATTTGTTTTATT
>CAKJXT010000099.1 GCA_918219625.1 Bacilli bacterium | reverse complement strand
GCAATTGTTCCTGTTAGATTATTTATTATTATATTTGATGTCATCATTATTATTAATCCAAGTATATAGTATGGTAAATATTTTTGAAGGTATGTTTTATAATTTTTTTTGAAGTCTTTTATATTTTTTATTAGTTTTTCATTGTTTATAAGTGCTATTATTGAAGCAATTGTTATTTCAAATACTATTATATAAATCATTTGAGAAGTTGTTGATAAATGATTTGGGTTTATTTTTTCTATTATTAATATTATTAATCTTATAATTGGTCTTAACATATATAGGAATATAGTTGACATTCCAATTATAAATCCTTTTGTATATTTTCTTAATTCATTCATATTTTCTTTCATATGTTTTATATAGAATGTTAATGATAATGATATTGCGAATGTTTGATATGTTATTGTTGAAATTTGCTGTTCTATATTTGATAGATTTTTAAATGTTAGTCCATATAATCTGAAGTATGGAACTTTAAATATTGTTATGAACGCATATATTGTTAGTGTTAATATTATTAAGTAGGAAGTTTTGTAATATCTATCGATATCTTTACTTGTTATTTTTTTCATAGAATCACCTATCATAATTATAGCACTTTTTTAATTTTTTTTGTTAAAAATAGTGCTTTTTATTTTTTTTATGATATAATATGGTTGTATTTCAAAAAAGAGTGGCTCAAAAACCACTCTTTAAATTTGAGGAGGTAGTTATGGATAAGGCTAATATCGTTAAAGATTTAATTAATGATGTTATTGTTTCTAATGGATATCGATTAGAAGATGTTTTGTATGTTAAAGAAGGAAGTACATGGTTTTTGAGAGTTATTATTGATAAAGATGGTATCATTAATGTTGATGATTGCAGTCGTGTTACTAACCTTATTAATCCTATTTTGGATGAGGCTGATCCAATAGAGGATAGTTATATTTTAGATGTTTGTTCAATGGAGAAGGGAGAATAAAATGGATACTAAAGAGTTTAAAACAGCTATTGGTGTACTTGTTAAAGAAAAGGGAATTAGTGAAGATGTTATAATTGATGCGATGAAGCTTGCTTTAACTAGTGCATATAAGAAAAATTATCATTCTCTAAGTAATGTTAGAGTTGATATTAATGAGGAAACTGGTCAAGTTTCAGTATATTCTTTTAGAACTGTAGTTCCTGATAATTATGAAGAATTAGAAGAGTGGAATTTACTTGATGAAGAGTCTGATGATGAAGAGGGAGAAGGTAAAGAGCCATTTATCTTTGATGAGAGAATTCATATTCCTTTAACAGAAGCTAGAGAAATAGTTCCTGGTATTGAAGTAGGTGAAACTATTGAAGAAGAAGTAACTCCTAAAGATTTTGGTAGAGTTGCTGCTGCGACTGCTAAACAGGTTGTTATTCAAAAAATTCGTGAGGCTGAAAGAAATACTATTGCAGAAGAATTTGGTGATAAACAAGATGAACTTGTTAGTGGTATAGTTGAGATGGAAGATTCTCGTAATTATTATATTAATTTAGGTAAGACTCAAGGTATTTTACCTAAGACTGAGATTATTCCTGGTGAAACTATTAAGATGGGTTCTAATTTAAAAGTTTATATTACTAAGGTTGATAATGGTTCTAAGGGATGTACAATTCTTTTATCTCGTAGTCATTATGGATTTGTTAAGAGATTATTTGAGTTAGAAATTCCTGAAATTAATGAAGGTATAGTTATGGTTTACAG
>CAKJXT010000098.1 GCA_918219625.1 Bacilli bacterium | reverse complement strand
TTTATGGCTTTTGAAACTGAGAAACAAGCTCGTAGTGTAGGAGAAGAAAGAAGAGTTAAAGCTAAATTACGTGATAATGCTCCAAAAGGTTCTTTATCGCTTGATGATTTGTTTTCTAAGATTCAAGATGGTATTAAGGAAATTAACGTAATTGTTAAGGCTGATGTTAATGGTTCAGCTGAAGCTGTTAAGAATTCATTAGAGAAAATTGATGTTTCAGGAGTTAGAGTTAATGTTATTAGAAGTAGTGTAGGGGCTATTACTGAAAGTGATATAGTTCTTGCTCGTGCGACTGATGCGATTGTTATAGGATTTAATATTAGACCTAATAATTCAATTAAGGATTATGCATCTAGTCAAGGTGTTGAAATAAGACTTTATGATATTATATATAAAGCAGTAGAAGACATGGAAGCTGCTATGAAGGGTATGCTTGATCCTGTATATGAAGAGAAAATAATTGGTACAGCTACTGTTAAACAATTATTTAAGTTCTCTAAAGTTGGAACTATTGCTGGATGTTTAGTAAATGATGGTATTGTTAAGAGAGATTCTAAGGCAAGAGTAATTCGTGACAGTGTTGTTATTTATGATGGTGAGATAGGTTCAATTCAAAGAGAAAAGGATTCTGTTAAGGAAGTAAAAAAAGGTTTAGAATGTGGTATTACGATTGCTAATTTCAATGATATTAAAGTTGATGATGTAATTGAAGCATATGAAATGGTAGAGGTAGAAAGATAATTTCTACTTCTTTTTTGTAGATTTTTTTATATTTTTATGCTATTCTTATATATAGAATAGAGGAGTGTAGTTATGGGTAAATTTATTGTAAATGACAAGAAAAAAATTTTTATTGTATTGTGTATTGTATTTGTTTTGTTTTTATTTATTATAATAAAAAACAATGCTAGTTCTTTGAGTAAGATAGATAGGATTTTAAATTCAGAACCTTATGCTTATTTATCTCCTGAAGCAAAAGATTATATTAAAGAGGTATATGAAAAAACAGGTAATATAATTCTTACTGAAAAAAATAAAGAAGCCAATAAGACATATTTGAATCCTCAGTTTATTGATTATCTTTCATATTCTGATGAGGAAAAGGCACAACAAGGTGAGATCCCTGTTTCAATGGTAATTGATTATCAAACTATGGATGGTTCAGAAAATATAGATGTTCCAAGTAGATATGATATGAGGGGTTCCTATGTTACTCCTGTTAGAGATCAAGGTAAATTAGGTGTTTGTTGGACGTTTGCTACTGCAGAAACTGCTGAGTCTTATTTATTAAAAAATGACTCTCAAGTAACAATAGACTCTCCAGTAATATTTGCTGAAAGGCAAATAGATTATGTTACTGCTAGAAATGGTATTAAAGATTATAGAAGTGAGTATGATTCGTTTGTAATGCGTGATCTTGGAGACGGTGGAAACTTTTATATCTCAACTATCGCTATGGCTAATGGTGTATCTTTATTTAATGCTAATTCTTTTAAACCATATCAAGATAGAGATTTATCGAAGATGGAACTTTCAGATGTTATTAGCTATGATAAGTCTGATTATGAAGTTAATTCTACTATAAATATGCCGAGGATTGGTTTAAGAGAGTCAACTAATGTATTAACGGATGAAGAAAAAACTACTATGGATAGTTATTTAAAAGAAGTTAAAAAAAATATTATAGAAAAAGGTGGTGCTTATGTTAGCACTTACATGACTTCTAATTGTCAATATAATGATTCTAATTTAAATAATTTAGTTATAGACGTTTATAATTGTATGGCTACTGGAGGCCATGCTATGCAGATTATTGGATGGGATGATGATATAGAGTATTCATATTGTGCTGATACAAAAATTCATAATGCGGATACAACTGGTTGTAAAGATGTTGTTTCCGGAAAGGGAGTATGGATTTTAAGAAATTCATGGGGAGATGAGAAACAATATCCATATTTAACATATGATTCTTTATATACATCAATTAGTTTTATAGATGATATGACAAAGACTGATGATAGATCATGGGATAATAATTATATATTAGGTGATGAGGAAATTATAAGTGAAAAAACTTACTATTTAACTGATACAAAGATTAATGGTAATGAGAAAATTAAAAAAATAAAATTTATAACTGAAACTCCAAATACCGAATATAGTGTTAAGGTTTATAAAAAAAGCGGAGGTTATGAAGAATATTCAAAAAATTCCGAATTTCCTGGACTTATTACTATAGATATAACAGATGATATTGAAGTCGATAAAAATACAAAAATAGTTATAAGTAGTGAAGGTGAATATATTGATAAAGTAAGTGTGTTTACATCTAATATAGATACAACATCTTTTATTGATTTGAGTAAATATAGTGATAAAGGATTTTCTGAAAATAAAATTAGATTATATTCAGAAACTAAGAACATACCTTCAGGATCAACAGTTACGTATAAAATGTATAATTCTCAAGATCAAGAAATTAATGATAAAGTTAGTTTTTCGAATAATGAAATTGCAGAAAATAATATTAACACTTCTATTTCATTTTCAAGTGAATTAGATAGTGGTGATTATAGAATAGACGCTATATATGATTCAAACGTTGTTTCATCAGCAAATATAAAAATAGCGAAGATGCAAGGTTCCGGAACTCAAGCTGATCCATATATAATTACCAATTCTGCTCAGTTGAATCAAATAAGAGATGATTTGGATGGTTATTATGAACTTGCTAATGATATTGATTTAACTGAAGATACTCATGAGGGTGGAAAATTATCTTTAGAATCAGAGATTTGTCCACAAGGTTTTGGTTGGGAATCAATTAATGATTTTAGTGGTACTTTAGATGGAAAAGGACACAAAATTAAGGGATTGTATCAAGATAATTTCATAAGCTGTAATGAGGATAAAACTCCTTGGTATGAATGGTATAATATGGGAAATGGTTTGTTTGGTACAACATCTGGTAATGTAACTATTAAGAATTTAATATTGGAGGATTTTGATGTTAATTGTCAAGGTGGAAAATGTGCTGCTCTTGTTGCAAAATATAATGGTAATACGCCTGAACATACTGAATATACAGCTACATTTGAGAATATTGCTTTGATAAATAGTAGAGTAAAAGGATTTTATAATGCTAGTAATCTTTCTGAATTGCGGAATACGTATGGTGGAGGGTTATTTGGTGACTTAACCTCATCATATGGGAACATATATATTTCTAATATATATTTAGATTTTGAACTTGAGAGAGAAGATATGATGCATAGTGCCTATTTAGTAGGTGGTTTAGGTGGTAAAAATGTAAATATTCAAAATATTCAGTCTAAAGGAAATATTTTAGGTAAATATAGTGATGGTACTGGTGATTCTGTATTGATATATAGTATCATGGATGGAGGCAGTTCTAGTTCTATGTCTACAAAAAACATTTTATCAACTGTTACAGGTAAAAATGTCGGTGGAATTTTATATAACAGTGATGGTGTAAGTATTGATAATGTTAATGTGCTTGCGATAGAGAATAGAAGTTTATGTAGAGGTGATTGTTCTAGCGCAACTAATGTTAATATATTTAATAAAGATACAGAACTATATAAATTAACGGATGCTTCATATTATTCTACTTGGGATAATTTTGATGATAATTGGGTTATTGAAACTGTTGATGGTATTCCAAGAATTCCAGTATTAAAGTTTGTTGATTTTGAATATACGAATATTAATGATATATCAATTGATCAAAAATTAAATGAAACATATAGTATTTATGATTATATCGAACCAAATATTGATAGCGCTAAGAGAATTAGTTATAGATCTAATAATGAAAATATTGTTAAAATAGATGAAAATGGATTTATTATTCCGCAATCTACAGGTAACACTACAATTCATGTTGAAAGTTATTATGATGGTTATATAAAAGATGTACCTATAAGTATTACATATAAGCCACATTATAATGTACATTTTGATGCGAATGGTGCTACTGGGACAATGGATAGTGTAGAAGTTGATGCAGGAAAGTCATATAAATTACCAGAAAATCCTTTTGAGAAAGAAAGATATGAATTTAAAGAATGGAATACAAAAGCAGATGGAACAGGAACTTCTTATGCTAATTTAGATACAATACCTGCTATGGCAGATAAGGAATCTATTACTTTGTATGCTATATGGTGGGGAGAAAAAAGAACTGTTATATTTAATTCTAATGGTGGTACTGTTAATCCTGATAGCAAAGTTGTTCGTATTAGAGGAGAGTATGGTGAATTACCAATACCAACTCGTACAGGTTATGGTTTTAATGGATGGTATTATAGTGAAGACGGAATTTATGCTAATATTAATGCATTTTCTATATATGCAGGAGCAGGATTAAATGCAAAATGGGTTTCAGATGCATACACAATTATATATGATGCGAATGGTGGAACAGTACAGTCTGATTATAAAAATGATTCTTCGATTGCTTTAATGTCTGATTCTTTAAGAACATCATATGGATTAAATGGTCAAGAGAAAGAAATAAACGGAAATATATATGAAAGACCGGGATATACATTTAAGGAATGGAATACAAGGGCAGATGGAACAGGGACATCGTATACACCTGAACAGATTATACAATTAGATAATGTTCCTAATGATACATTGAGATTATATGCTATTTGGGAGTCTATAGATTTACAAATTGGAAATATTAATTATAATGTAGATGATAATGTTTTGACTGGGATAGATATAGGTACTGATATCGGTTCAATTGATTTAATGTTGCCTTCTGGTTATAGTTATTCTGTTTATGATGGTGATAGTATTAAGACACAAGGTAGTGTTGGAACAGGAAATACCATAAAGATATATCAAAATGGTCAATATGTGACAGAATATACTGTTTCTATTAAAGGTGATGTTACTGGAGATGGTGTACTTGAAATAAATGATTTATTGATGGTACGTGGTTACATATTGGGGAGCAAACATTATTCAAATCGTGCATATGAATTTGCAGCTGATTATTGTAATGATACTGGTGTTGAAATAAATGATTTTCTAAAAATGCGTAAAGATTTTTTAAGTAATTAATTTGTACTAATTATATTGAACTTGATTTTAAGATTATATTGTGTTATGATGTATATATATTATGATAGGAGAGATTTAAAATGTTAAAAAAAGTAGTAATTACGGGTATTTCTATGTTTATTTTACCTTTGTATGTTTCAGCTGCTGATTTATTTATTTCAAGTTGTTTAAAAACTGATGGCACTTCTTGTGAAATATCAGATTCTAAATTTCAAATAGAAACTGGTCAAACTGTAAAGATTACAATGTCAATTGAAAGTGATAAAGTGGTTAATGGTCTTTCTGCGATAGTTAGTTTGACAAATATGAATAATATTACTGGGTTTGTTCATGATTCTATTTGGAATAATCAGAGTAGTGCTATAAATCAAATTAGCGATACTACTAGTAAGTTTATGGTTGGAAGAGATCAAAATGAAATCCCTGGTAGCGAAAATTCTAGAAAAGAAGTTGGAAGTTTTAATGTAACTGCTGGTAGTTTAGTGGGAGATGCTAAAATTGAATTTAGTGATATAAAATTATCTTATATTGAAAATTCTGACTTTGAAATTACCACTTTGACTAATGTTCCTTTGTTAATTAGTGTTGTTGATTCTAATAATGATAATACAACTCCTGATGATAATAATAACACTAATACAGATACAAATACTAATGATAATACAAATACCAATACAGATGCAAAGACTGATGTTTCTGAAACAAAAAAAGAAGTACCAAGTAATCCAGATACAGGTGTTACACTTTCAGCATTAGGTATTGCTTTACTAGTTGTTGGTGGTATTTCTTACATATCTTTAAGGAAGAAGAATTATTTTAATAAAATTTAGAATTGTGTTTTTACATAATTCTTTTTTTATGTTATAATTTATATGGTATAAGGGCGGTGTTGAAATGAAAAAAGTTAGGTATATCTTATTTTTATTTTTAAGTTTTATTTTTATTATGGGAATTATTTTTCTTCCTAATATGAAAAAGAATTATAAGAGCTCTATTTCTAATAGATATTCAACTGCTCAAATAGAAGGGTTTGAAAAGAGTATATTTGGATCTACTGGATGGGCTGCTATAAATTTACCACTTAAAAATTCTGCTGATGGTAGTTCTAATACAATTACTACAGTTAGTGCCGGACAACCTTTTATGGTATTAGGTGAGAAAGGTAATTATTGGGAAATTCAATATGGAGATTATCATGGGTATATTGATTATAATTATTGTATGATTAATCTTCCAGATGTTGTTCCAAGTATAAATTATAATATAACAAATGCTTATTCAAGTGTTTATCGTACACGTGATAATAATGGTTATATAGATATTCCAGGTGCGACTGGTCAAGTTCTATATGGTAAAAATTGTAGTAATGGAATTTGTGAAAAAATTAATGGCACAGGAAAAGCATATAATAGTAAAATTGAGAGAGATGAATTTATTGTTCCTAGCTTGTATTCTGCGGCTAAAAAAATAGCTAAAGCACAATCACTTGCCAAAGCTGATGGTTATAGTTTACTTATTTATGATTCGTATAGACCATTTAGTGCTAGTGAGTATGTTGCTACTAAGTTTAATACTTTATTTGAAAGTAACACTCAGGTTCAAGAACATGTTTTACATAGTTATGGTGCTAATACAGGTACAAGGTATGATTGGACTAAGACTTATTTTATTGCGCAAGTTAGCAAAGGTAGTCATATTTCTGCCCATAATGTAGGTTCTGCAATTGATGTTACTTTATGTAAGTATGAAAATGGAACATGTAATGAAGTTAATATGTTTACTCCTATGCATCAGCTTAGTACCGATTCGATTAAATATTATAGTAAAGATGTCGCAAAGATTCCAGATAATTATTCTGGTAGTATGCTTAATGATGAAAATGCTAAAAGATTAGATAATTATATGATTAATGAAAATGTTGGAATGGGTACACTGGCTTCTGAGTGGTGGCATTTTGAGGATACTGCAGGTAGAGATAGATTGACTAGTGCTACTAATAAGGAAGGGTGTGATTTTCAGGCAACGTCTATAGTATCTAATTATGGTTATACTGGAGATTTTACAACAGTTGGTGATGTAAATGGTGATGGTGTTGTAAATAGTGATGATGCTGAGCTAATATATAAATTATATAAGTTTTTACAAAATAATGCTTGTGATACGTGTGGTACTTTAATTCAATATTCTGATATGAATGGTGATTTGAACATTAATTTAGATGATATTTATTTGATATTAAATAAAGATAATGATTTAATTACTTCATCATATTCATTAGGTGATGGTTATATTGATGTTGGAAATGGTACATTTGATTCTTCAAATATTACTTTAAAGAATGTTCCTAATGTTAGTTCATATGTTTCAGATAATAAATATTTTATTACATATCATGATGAAGAAATTAAATCTTATGATATTGTTAGTTATTCTAATGATGATCATGATTTATCTAAGTCATATTTATTATATAAAGGTGGACTTGATCAAGTAGCTGCAGAAAGAACATCTGGTAAGTTTAATTGTACTAATTGTGTTGTAGAGTATGATTTTGATAATAATAAAGTTTATATAAAGAAAAATTCTGAAAGTTCTAATAGTTTAAGAGAATATGATATTGTTTATCCAATTTATGAAGGACATGATTTATCTAAGGCATATATATATACTGGAAATGATCCTCTTGAAGTTGCAAATGCGATGAGAGATAGTAGATTTACTTCTGTTAATTCTAGTTTGATTTATTACAATAATAAAGTTTATATAGTAAAGAAATTGAATTCAACTGAAAATGTTGATATGGAAAATATGCCAAGTGATGATATTTATGCAACATATGATGTGGTTTTCTATTTTTCGGATGATTATGTTCTTGGAGATAGTGTTGATTTAAATTCTAATACTGTTAGTGATTTATTAGATAAAATTCATTGTCATAAATGTGATATTAGTGTTTATAATGGTGACAATCAAATAACTAATGGTAATATACCATCAGGTAGTAAGATTATTATTAATGAAAATGTTACTACTAATAAGAAAAAATTAGAGGATAGCACTGTTAATTATCGTGTTAGTGATATTACGCTTACTGAATCTTCAAGAATAAATGTTGGTGAAGAAGATAAATTATATTATATGATTATACCTGATTATTCAACAAATCAAAATGTAACATGGGAAAGTTCTGATCCTAGTGTTGTAACTGTAGATAGTACTGGTAAGATTACAGGTGTAGGTGTAGGAGAAGCGACTGTAACTGTTACAACAGGAGATGGTAATCATAGTGCTTCATGTTCTGTAACGGTTACTGATAAATATATAGTTACTTATCACTGGAGCGGAATTGCTACTCGTTACTATAGTTATGGTGATGAAGTTGATTTAGATTATAATAATATTATAGGTCATGATTTTCCTGGATATGAATTTATCGGATGGAAATATAATAATGTGATTTATAATTCTAGCAATAAATTATATATGCCTAGAGAATATATTGATTTATATGCAGAATGGAAACTTATTTCTGATGATATAAATGATTATACTATTGAAAATCACGAAAATGAAAAAATAATAAAAGGTATTCATTTAAATACAAGTGTTTCTAATTTTAGTTTAGGTTTAGATCAAAAATATACTGTTAAAGTGTATGAAACTGATAACTCTACTATAAAAACATCAGGAATTATAGGTACAGGAAATATTATAAAAGTTTATAATGGAGATAAGCTTGTTGATGAATATATTGTTTCTATTAAAGGCGATGTTACTGGTGATGGTGTACTTGAAATAAATGATTTATTAATGGTACGTGGTTACATATTAGGGAGTAAACATTATTCAAATCATGCATATGAATTTGCAGCTGATTATTGTAATGATACTGGTGTTGAAATAAACGATTTTCTAAAAATGCGTAGTGATTATTTGAAGAATATCTAGTATATACTTTTGAAGTAGATTTATTCTACTTCTTTTTGTTTGTATTTTTATATATATTTTGTTATAATAATTTTGTTTTGAAGGTGATATAGTGAGAACAAGTGATTTTGATTTTGAATTACCACAAGAGTTAATTGCGCAGACTCCTATTTTAAATAGGGATGAGTCTAGGTTGTTGGTTTTAGATAAAAAAACAGGTGAAGTTGAACATCATGTTTTTAAAGATATTATTGATTATTTAAATCCTGGTGATGTTTTAGTTATAAATGATACTAAGGTTATTCCTGCTAGACTTATGGGTGTTAAGGAAGATACTGGTGCGGTTATTGAATTATTGCTTCTTAAGGATTTAGGAAATGATACTTGGGAATGTTTATCAAGACCTCAGAAGAGACTTCATATTGGAACTATTGTTAAGTTTAGTGATGAGTTGAGTGCTGAAGTTATAGAGTTATTGGATGATGGTGTTACTAGAGTTAAATTATTATATTCAGGAATATTACTTGAAATATTAGATAGATTAGGTGAGATGCCACTTCCTCCTTATATTCATGAAAAATTAGAAGATAAGGATAGATATAATACGGTGTATGCTAAAAATATTGGATCTGCTGCTGCTCCTACTGCTGGATTGCATTTTACTAAAGAATTGTTATCAGAATTAAAAGATAAAGGTGTTATTATTACTAATGTTACTTTGCATGTAGGACTTGGTACTTTTAGACCGGTTGAGGTTGATGATATTAATAATCATCATATGCATTCTGAGTATTATAATATGTCTAAAGAAACTGCTGATATTTTAAATAGAGCAAAAGAAAATGGTAATAGGATTATAGCTGTTGGTACTACAAGTACTAGAACTTTAGAGAGTGTTATTAATAAGTATGGCAAGTTTGTTGAATGTTCTGGAAATACTGATATATTTATTTATCCTGGTTATGAGTTTAAAGCAATTACTTGTTTAATTACTAATTTTCATTTACCTAAGTCTACTTTAGTAATGCTAGTAAGTGCTTTAGCTGGAAGAGAAAATATATTAAATGCATACCATGAAGCTATTAATGAAAAGTATAGATTTTTTAGTTTTGGAGATGCAATGTTTATAAAATAGGTGATATTATGATTATTGTTGTTGTTGGTCCTACTGCAGTTGGGAAGACTAAGATGGGTATAGAACTTGCTAAAAGATATAATGGTGAAGTTATAAATGGTGATAGTACTCAAGTTTATCGTGATTTAGATATTGCGACTGCTAAAGCAACTTTATCT
>CAKJXT010000097.1 GCA_918219625.1 Bacilli bacterium | reverse complement strand
TTGAAAATTATAAGAATTCATTCCCCATGTAGAATCTAAATTATCATTACCAGAATCAAGTGGCCATGAAACAGAAACTTCAAAAGTACTTGAATCACCATTAGAACTAATATAATGTTTACTTAAATCAATATTAACATGGAATGGATAACCATGAGATAAAGTATCTTCAAGAAGTCCAACACTTTCACTAGTATCAGGACTTAACTCATTATCTAGAATTCTAGCAGACACAATCTCATATCTAAGTCTTGCATCTGAATCACCCTTATTCTCGATATTAACAACTTCATGAACCGTTTCCATACCAGGATAAACATCATCAAGAGTTATAACAATATCATTAGTAACAACCTCACCTGATTTAGAAAGTTCAATATACCATGCCTTAACATCAATTTCCGTAGAAACATTTTTTAAGCCACTATAAGCAAACCAAGCAAAAGTAGTGAATATAAATGAAGTAGCTATAAAAATAATAGGAATAATATTAATTTTCAAATACTTCTTATAACGTTCCTTCATTATAATCACTTCCTTTCGACCCTTTTATAACTAAATATTTCTTTTCTTTTCTTCTCTTTCCAATAATGTAGATATTATTTCAGATATAATAATATATAAAATTGGAACTATTATAAATGCATAAAAGCCTACATTAGTACTTACAATCTTATAAATAAATGAAATAATAAATGATTTATAAATAACTTTTCCATATACCTGATCAGCAGATACAATTGGATCCTCAACTAAGTTAGCTAAACCTTTTGTACGGAAATAATACTTTCCATCAACTTTTTCAATACCAACAACCTGGTGGGTAACAACTTTATCCTTAAAACTATTAACAGTTCCTTGATAACTAATCGTATCCCCTACCTTAACATCTTCAGGCTTAATCTCTTTAGCAATCAATACATCACCAATATTGTATTTAGGTTTCATTGACCCTGATACAACAGTAAACATTCTAAAATTAAATATAGATAATCTATTATTACTAAACCTTTGCATACATACAGATATAACAAACGCAATTAAGCACATCCATATTAAAACCTTAACAATAATAGAAGCAATCTTAAAACCAGTGCTTTCAAAAACCTTTCTCATAAAACCTCCTATAAATATTCATTAGTTCGAGCTAAATACTCATCCATTTCTTTTTTAAATTTATTCTTAATATCCTGACTTCCTATCTGAGATATGTTAGCCTTTTTCTCAATTTCAGTAGAAAGTAATCTAAGCAGTTCTTGTTCACTAATTTTAATACCATTTTTAAGTAAAATATCAACTGCTCTTTGAACTTGATTCATAATCATAAGCAAAGCATACTTACATAAACTATCTTTTTGTTTTTTCTTATCAATAGAAATAGAATCAAGAACATAATAATCCATTAAAAATGAATCATCTAAAATACCCCTTAATAATTCATCACCCTTTGAATCCAAACCATTAATATTACTATTTTTAGTTTCATCAACACTATACAAGAAATTCCACAATTTAGTAGCCATTTGGAAATTTGGATTCTTTAAAATTAAGTTAGTCTTCTTAATCGGTGGCATAACAAGTATCGCATGTTGCTTTTGTAAAGAAGTAATAAGTTCACTTGCTAACCAAGAATTAATAAACTTCTTCATCTTTTCAATACGTTTCCTAATAGAATTAAGTTCCTTCTCCAAATCATTATCATCATCACCTAATCTTGTAGGTTTAGTGCTGATTTTAAGATCAACTTTAATTTTTTCCTTACCATTACTAGTAGATGCTGAATATTGAAGTAACTTCTCATTTTTAGGTTTCATATCTTTAAGCAATTCTTCTTTTTCAGTAAGAAATCTGAGAAGAGTTAAAATCAATGTATAAATAAATCTATTTTCATAAGTATTAAAAGTCTCTTCACGATAAACAACCAATATTTTAGAAGGTTGAACATCTCCAGTAACAGGATCTATCTTATCAATATAATCAGTGTGCTTAGATAAATCCTTAACACTTTCAACACCTGTCTTCTTAGCTTTTTCAATCTTTCTTACTTCAGACTCACTAACAAGTGCAACCTTAGGAGCTCTAACAATATTATCAAGGTAAGGACAAACTTCCTCAATAATTTCAAGCCACTCTAAATCATTAATATCACTATTAACATCAGAAGTTAAATGCATACCAGACTTAATATTTTTAATAAAATTACTACTCTTAGTCTTTAACTGCTCATCAACTTCCAAGCTAATTGCCTTACCCATAATAACACCTCACTATGCAGATTTCTTAAGTCTTTCCAAAAACTCAATACACTCTTTCATATTACCATTACCAAACTCTTTATTAAGATATTTGATAAATCCATCAATCTCATCACGAATCAAAATTAAGTTCAATTGTTCAAACTTACGTAAAACCTTTTTAGCCAAGAAATAATCGATACCAGAAACTTCATCTCCGCCGCAACCAACATAAACAGGAACGAAATCCTTTAATTGTTTCATAATACGGTTACCAAACGCAATTCTGAAATGATGTATAACATAATCATCTAGCTTATTAATGATATTTATACCTTTTTCAGATACCGCATATTTCTCTTGAGCATCTTTAAATAATGCTTCCATATAACTTGAATTAATATCCATAGCCTCTTGCTCACGACAAGCAAATGGATCAATTTTTTCATTAATGTCTATTGGCATAGCTCTATCATAAACCTTATCAGTAACCATGAATGTAGAGTCGTCGTTGTTGATTGTACCAATATACCAAAGGTTACCAGGTAATCTTAACTTACCATTTTCAATAAGCTGTGGATCATCTGGCCATGTAGTAGTAACAAGTTCAATAACCCACTCTTGACGATTTGGAACTTCAAGAATAGACAACATTTCAGCAAAATAATACTCAACACGGGCGATATTCATTTCGTCCAAAATTACAGTGTGAATATCATCATCAAATCTTGAAATATATAACTCTTCAAGAACGTTACTTTCATTAAACTTCTTAGTAAATTCATTAAAATATCCTAATAATTCTGTTTTATCACGCCAAGATGGTTGAACAGATGCGATACAAGAATTATGTTTAACAAACTTTCCCCAAGCATAAGCAAGTGAAGTTTTACCAGTACCAGAGATACCTTGTAAGATAATTAACTTACTACAAGCTAATCCACCAAAGAAAGCTCTAAGTAAAGGTTCATTATAATATAAATGCAATTGAGTTGCTGCAAAACATCTAAAATTATCAATCAACTCTAACAATGTAAAATTACCATTGTAGTTTTTAGCTTTAAACCCTTTCATACGCTCATCAATTCTAACAAGCTTAGGAAATCTTACATTACCAGCATTTTCATCTTTCTTATCCTCTTCACCAGGATTAGGATTATCACCACCAGGTGTACCATTTTCACCATCTTCATCAGGCTTAAGACCCAATTGAGAAACCTTCATTGCCATCAATTCATCCTTTTCCTTCATAAGTTGTCTTACTTTTTTATTTAAATTGCCAATCTCATCAAGTAAATCATCTTGATTCATCTTTTGTCTTCTAAGTCTTAAATACTTTCTTAATCTTGATAAAATTAAATATAAAATACCTAATACTATAACAACTAAGAATAATATAGTAATAATTACTAAAATCCATTCAATTAAATTAAAATTACCTTTATAACTTTCAAGTATTTTCTTATAATCAACAAAACTAAACATTTTCGCAATTCCATTAACAATTCCGTTAAATATTTTAATTATACCATCAAAGAAAATAGAAGTAAATTCATAAAAAAATCTAAAAAATGTATTCATAACTAATCCCCCTTATAATCACCAATCTTTTTATCTAAATTATCTTTAATTAATTTATCAATGATTTCTTTAGGTAATGTTTCACAAACTTTATCAACTTCAAGATGGGTATCAATAAAGTAATAATCTGCTAAATAAATATATCCCATATCCTCATTATTAAATTTAACAGGTTTGTTAAATGATAATGCGAAATGATAACCTTTTTTACTAAGTCTTTTAACATCATCCTCATTAACTAGCATATTAGAAACACTAGTTAAGAAGAATACATGACTTTTAGCATAATCATTTTCAATTGTAGAAATAATTTTATCTAACTTTTTCTCTTTTCCATATAATGCATTTGGAATATAAACAATATATTTAGAATCATAATCATGTTTCATAATATCTTTAGTAATCTTACACAAAAGTAGATTTAATAAAACCTCAATCTTATCTTCAGCAACAATTCCTTCTGTATAAGTTTTATCAACTATATAATCACTGTAAACTTTACTAAAAGAAATATTATGATTTAAAACAACACCATATAAATTCTTTTGACCAACAATTTTATTATACTGATCAGTAAACATATTTGTATCTAACTTATCAAGTATCTCATTCAAACACTCAGTTGAATAATTAATTATATTAGAAATATCATATTCCATCTTATCTAAAACTTCGTCATCAAACTCTTTAAAAGCTAATATCTCTTTTCTATAATCAATTGAACCAGTTTTAATTTCAATATTATGTATAAAACTAAAGGCCTTAGAATAAGCATCTATTGTTCTTACTTTTCTTTCATCTCTAATAAACTTAGACTTTAAATTCTTACTATAAGTAGCCATTAATTTCTTAATATCTAATCTATCAGATTCAACCCCAAAATATTTAAAATTCATATATTGTTCAATATAATCTTTTCTCATTGGAGACTTAAGAATATAAGACTTTTCTTTATCAAGTAAAACATCCAATATTTCATCATAAACAATTCTCTTAATAATAAATGTTTTATCCAAAATATTTTTAGCTTTTTTAGCCTTAATCTTTTCACTAATATATTCTTTTGTAATTTCTTTTACTTTAACAGGCGGAGTAATTTCTTCAGCATTCAACTTAAGTCCCACAACCTCAGTAAATTTTTCTTTTTGCTTTTCAATCTTCTTATTCTCTTCATGTTCAACATCATTTGAATCAGCAGAAATAATTCTAAATACAGAAGTCTTACTAAGTTCATCAACATCAATGTCGACTACTTCAGCATCCTCACCCTTATCATCCTCATGATAATAATGAGGTTTATTATCATCTTGAATATCAATCATTCTAAACATTGCTGTATTAGCGAATTTATCATCATCAATTTCTACACCAACATCATTCTCAGTTATAACATCTTCTCTAGACACTACAGAATAATTATCAGAAATACTTGATCCATCTTCAACCTTAGCCAATTCTTTATTATCATCAACAACTGTAATTATATTAGCAGGTAATGGCTGAGTTGGAGTTGTAGGAGCAACATCTTTAGGATCATCCAAAACAACTTTTACCTTCTCAGCTTTAATCTCATTTTTAACAACCGGTTTCTTATTAAATAATTTTCTTTTAATAATTTTTATAATTTTTTCAATAACCAAATCGAATTCAGTCTTACCAGTTTTAAAAGTCAAATTAAATAAGTATAAACATATAATAAGTGAAACTATAACAATTGGATTAAATATTGTTTTTCTCAAAATACCAAAGCCATGTAATGTTTTAACAACTCTACCAACTACCTGATCTCTATCAATTGGTTCATCCTTAGAATTATTCGCATCACCTTTAGTTACATAAGAGCCTTTATATATTTCAACAACTCTATGAGTTATAAAATCTTTACCATGTTTGTAGGTAATAATATCATCTCTTTTAACATCTTTAGTAGCTTTAACAACTATCCAATCTCCTGCTTCAATAGTACCGTGCATACTTCCAGTTTGAACTTCAAATAAAGAATAACCAAAAAAATTAGCATACTCATTTTTCAAAATCCTAACTTGAACAGCAGTATACATAGAAATCAACAAAAAAATAGCAAATAAAACTATTAAAATATTCAAAGTACAATCAATTATTTTACCAACCAATTTATTCTTTTTCATATAATTACCTACTATCTATACTATATATCAATTTTATCATAATTCGACAATGTTTGCAACCAAAAATATAAAATCAAAAACAAAAAAAATGAGTATAAACTCATTTTCTAAGCTTCAGTATAATCCTCTTCTTTACCATACTTAATTTCAACAATTAATGAATATAATTGATAAACAAATAAGAAGAAGTTAGGAACTAAAATTATAAATAAGAATCCCCATTTTGATTCAATAACACCTAAATAAGTACCTAAATTAGGATATATTTTTTCACCAGTTCCAATTATAAACTCATCAGAATATGTTTCACCATTTGAAAAAGTAATTGCGTTATCTTCTTCATGCAATTGTCCAATAACACCTAATTCAATATTGAATCCACCTTTTCCATCTAAGTGATAAACAAAAGCTTCATCACCAACTTTATAATTTTTTATTTGTTTACTTTCAACAACAACTAAACTACCTTTTTTATATGTTTCAGAACTAAATCCATTCCTAATAATTAATAAAGATGTATCATCAAATTGAGTAACACCAAACTTATTATAATTCAAAAGTAACACAGTCATTGTAATAGTAAATGCAAAGAAAACAACTAAGATAATACCTATGAAAACCTTCTTAATAGTCTTTAAAACGTTCATATATCTAACCACCTATTCTACTCATATATTTATGATAACATAAACACAAATCTTTTGCAACCCTAACATTCATTTGTTTCGGTAACAACAATATCACTAAAATTAGAAAGCCCATCTTTACTATAAAAAATAAACTTTTCATTACTCATAGAATCAACACCAAAACTAAATGAATTAACATAATCATTATCGTCGATTGCCAAAATATTCATATCATTTGTAACATCAACAACTCTTTTAGAACTATTAAATCTAACAGAAACACACTTACCAGTATCATAAGAATTAGAAATAATAAGTTCATCAAAAGAATCATAATGATTAACATTGTAATCTATATTACCAGTTACTGCTTCAGCCTTATTCAAATTAAAAACACCTGTCATAGTCTTTCTAAAAGGACTAGTACTATTAACAGTTATTAAAACACTAACATCAGTTATTTCTTCTTCAGAATAAACATCAAAATATAAATCATTTGTAACAGAAATATTTTCCCATGTATACCCAGCAACTTCACACTCAGTTTTATTCATTGAAGACACATCAATTTGATCAATATCATTAACGCATCTTGAACTCTTTGATAAAACACCTGTAACACTAGATCTATCAGTACCATTTAAAGTACAAGTCTCATCACTATCAATTACCTCACAACTAACTTGATAAGTAATATCCTTATCAGTAATTAAATTATTATTAGAAAAATTCTTAAGATTAAAGTGAACGCTAGAACCATCCCAAAAAGTATCAACATTTACCTGATTATTAGATAAATTATCACTTGAAAAATAAAAACCCTGAGACTCTAAATAATAATTCCACACATTACTAGAACTATATCGAGCAAGTGTTGTAAGAAAAAGTCCTAAACAAAAACCAATTAAAACAACAATTAAAATTAATTTATATCTCTTTTTCATAAACACCTACACTTTCTGATAACTCCTTATTTCAATATTAATATAATCTATCAAATTAGAATATGCTTCATCGCTATAATTGCCATCAAAAGTAACCTTTAAAGTATAATTATCAGTATACTCTGAATCATGTGATAACTCTTGCGTAGAAGAATTGCAAACAAGTTCATTATTACTATTTCTACTATATGATTCATCGCAAGTTAAAACAAGATTTTCCCCTTTATAAAGTTCAATAATTAAAGGTGTAAAATGAGGAGTTAAAATAGTAAGTTCATACTCTATACTAACATCACTAGTAACCTCATCAGATGTATTACTAATAGAAAAATCATAGCTATTAACAACACCTGGAGAAAGATCAATAAGAGGCAGCTCTAATCTATCAAGAGTCTCTGTATCAAATACAAAATGAGCTAACCTCTGATCAACTGTATTAACACTACTATTTGAATTAAAGTAAGAATACGTTAATCCTAGACTAAGTACAAAAAACACAATTATAAGTAAAACCATCATAATCTTATATCTCATAAACACCTCTAACGAATTATTATATTCTTACTAATACTACTAACTTTTAAATCCCCATCATATAAATCAAATACAAATCTATAACTTGTTTTATCAAGTAAAGAAGTATCTAAATTAAAGCTAAATATACTCTCTTCTTGTGGATTTCTAGAAACATAATAAACAGAATCAATAAATCTTTCCAAATTAATGTCACTATATAAACCTAAATTAATTAAAGTATAATCTTGATTAAATGCAGTTACCTGATTCTTTCTAAACATAGAAACCTTAATATTAGGATTCTCTAACCCAGAATGCTTAAGATTAAAACTTAAATTAACAATACCATCCTTATTAATAATTCTACTATTAGGATCAATAGAAATATCAAATCCATAAGATGAACTATTGTAATTTTTAGAAACAACTACAGGTATCATTATTCCATTATCAATAACGCTATCATAATAAAGTCCATCAATAGAACTATAAGCATTAATCTTAATATAATAAGTACCATCTCTTAATTTAGAAGTACCTTGATGAGTAATAATAGATAAATCCGTATCAACACTTGTATTAGTGTCTAAATTAATTCTAATAATATTATCACTAGAAGGAACATACTTATCCTCACCAATCATAAAAGTGAAATTCTTTAAATGTTCACGACTAACAATTCTACCTTGAGAATCAACAAGCTTAATAGATAAACCAATCTTCTTATCAAAATAACTTGTATCATAAGAATTACCGTGATTAACAATACTACTTATTGAAATATCATGAATAGAATCAGAATTATAATAAATAGTTGAAGAATAATCAGTACTTATAGAATGACTTACTCTAGCATTCTTATCAACACTAAAGCTATTTTTACTAATCGTAGGTCTAACAACACCATTAGAATTACCCTCTAAATATAAATAAATATTATTATAATTTGTACTAACATTGGCCCCACTAAAATCAACAATAACATCAAATTGCTCATTAGTAACACTACTATCTACATAATTGACATTATCATTCTTACCTTTTTCTTTAAATAATGTAAATGGATAAGTCGCATAACCATTAGTATCAAATCCATAATTATCATTACCAACAACATAACCATACACTTTGTTATTAACTTTATCAATCAAAGTAATCTTTGTATATCTAGGTAATAAAATACTAGAAATCAAAT
Organism: Bacilli bacterium; assembly: GCA_918219625.1. The sequence goes on along the minus strand of CAKJXT010000097.1, from coordinate 6,015 downwards.
TATGTGTAAAATTAAGTTGCTTATTATTTGAATAACTAAAATTATAAACAATACTAGAATTACCTGTAATACTACTGCCTGTATTAACCCCTAACGGATGAACACTACTTACATATCCATCATAAACAATTAAAGGAGTTGATGCGATTGTTACAAAATCACAGCCATCTGTAACTTTAACATATAAAACATACTCTCCTACATCACTAAAATGAATACTAGAACTATAAGAAGTCCAATTAACATCATAATCATTTATGAATCCTCCACTAATATAGTATTCAATACTCTTAATACCAGATAAAGTATCACTAGCTGATATACTAATATCAAAAGGATGATCTAAATAAATTGTTGAATCATTAATAGAACTATAATGATTATTTTCCAAAGTAATGTCAATATCAGAACCAGTCTTATCTAAAATAAGCAAATCAGAATTAATATAACTTACATCATTTCCATGAACAACTTTAACATAAACTACATAAAAACCCTCTTCAGTAATTTGAACAATATCAGAATAAGGAGTCCATACAACACTTTCTAAATCATTCTTACTCAAAGGAGTACTAGAATTACTTATATAATAATACTTATCATAAGTATGAACATCATCAATATCGCTAACCATAAATGTGATATTAGAACTAAATTGTTTGGTATCTAATATATGACTATATGAATTCCACATATACGTACCTAAATTAAGTTCAACATACGGATTAATAATATCATCAATATATAAAACAGGATACATATCTTCTTCAAATACCCATACATTCAAATAATTCTCTTCTAAATCCTCAAAATCAACAAATTCATCATAATCAGTTAAAAACTCTTTATCTTTTAAATTAGATTCAGTAGCTAAACTACTAGTCAAATTACTACCTCTATCATTAAACATATAATAGTTATCACTAGAAGTAATACTACTATTAGAAACACTAACAACTAAATCATTATCAGTTGCAATAAATGAATTATTAACAGTCAAATCAGAATCAATAACATATCCAAATAGTCCACCATTTATTACCCCTGTATTATATACTCTATCAACAACACTAGTACCTTTTATAATACCAATAGTATTAGATGAATATGAAGATAAATCACTAGTAGAATATCCATTAACAACAGAACTATCTTCTAAATAACCAACTAAACCACCAGAAATATATGAACCATATATTTCAGCCTTATTAATACAATTAAATAAAGTAGAATCAGATACATAAGCACTAATACCACCACTTACAGCATATGAATCATTAATAAGATCTAAATCACTGCCACTATAAATATCAGATAAAACATATCCGTCAACCATTACATTACTAACACTACCAGAAACAATACTATTAGATAAAATACCAGAATTATTACCATTTACAAAAGCATTAGAAATATATAATGAATCAATTTCACCACTTAAATTAGTAAATAAACCAGCTTCATCTGAATGCATATATAAACCATATATAATATGAGAATCACCATCAAAATAACCCTCAAATCCATCTAAAGAAGGAAATACATTTAATGTACCAACAGCCTCACCAGTAAATTCATCATTATCATAATATGAAGAACCATCAACATAATAAGTAGTATCATCAAGAATATACTCTATCTTATTATCTTCATACTTAAAAACGCCCTCATTAATTCTAATATTATTAATTAGCTTAAAATATTTACCTTCATAGTTATTATTTTCTAACATTGAGGAAAAATAAGCTAATTCCTCACCATTAGAAATAATATATGGATTATCAATAGTTCCATCACCACTTTTATATTTAGTGGCAATTTCCCCACTCCATACATTACTTGAAGATAAACTTCTATTTTTAAATCTTGCTAAAGCTGGTGATTTAAAAAGAAGCAACAATATGAAAAGCATAAATAAAACTACAAGAACAATCTTCTCATTTTTATTTAATCTTCTTTCCATATTATCACCTCTTATAATCCTTCATAACCAGCTAAATCTTTCTCTAAATCTAGATTAAGCGCAACAGGAGCACCCTCAGAATGAACTTCTAGTGCATCAACATCTTGACCCTCAATCCATACATAAACACGACATTTTGTAATTCCATTTGGAATTTGAAAAATAGGTTTAGTAAAATCGCTTTCAAATATTGTATGTTGTAAAGCAAAATGTTCAGTATCAAGACTAACACCAGAATTAATAAATCCACTCTTATGATTTAAATAAGTACCCTCTGCAATAACACCATAAGTAGGAACATAAGTATTGTCTTCAAGACTAATACCTAACTCAGCAGCAGCTGTAATAGACTCTTCATTATGTTTCATACTATTAGGTTCATAAATGATCGATTCACATCCACCATTACATTGTAAATTTTGAATAGTATTAACATCAGCCTTTAAACTAGTCTCACCAATTTTAACAATTCCCATTCTCATAGTATTGAAGATATCTTGCATCTTCTCTCGAGTTTCATCATCAGCTGTATCATCAAAATCAATATATGTAGTACGTCCAATATACAAATTATCCTTTTTAGGAGAACCAGAAACATTTTTTAAAAATATATCAAAAGCAACATACTGATTCCAATCACTCGACTCGTTTTCAGGAATCAATGTTGTATTAACATATCTTATACCTTTTCTAGCCTTATCTGTATACTTTCTCATATTACCATCATACATTGCAAATTTATCAGAATTAGGATTAGGAATACCATTAGAAGAAACAGACCATAATCCTGAATTTGCCCATTGATTAGTATGATTTGGATATAATCTCTTCAAATCAGTAATAATCGAATCATGAGAGATATCAACAGAATCAGAAAAATTAATACCATCTAAAGAAATAAATAATCCAGTCTCAGTAGAAACTTTAACATCGAAAAATTTAACCTTAACATTAAGAGAAGCAGAAAACCATGCATAAGTAGCAAATGTAAGCAAAACACCTACAAAAAATGTTATAACGCCAATTAGTTTAGCTTTTCTACTAAACTTAGGAAATTTAAATTTTTTCTTTTCCTCTGTTTCCATCCAATACCTCCATTTTAATAAATTAAGGAATAACCAAGATGATTATTCCTTAATCATTATTTTTACATAACCATTTTAGTCAGTATATTAAATTATATTAAGCACCAGGAGTAACTGTTACAGCAACAACTTCTGTAGCTAAGTTACCAGCTTCATCCTCTACTTCGTAAAGAATTCTATATGTTCCTGGAACTGCAGTATTAACTACACCACTTTGACGAACAACTTCAGGATGTTGAGTAAGATCAAATGTAGTAACATTATCTGTTACAGATGATACTGTTGGAGCAGTAAATGTTCCACCTTGTTCAACTGTCATATTTTGATTAGTTCCTTCAGCAAAATTAATTACTGGAGCAGTATGGTCATATTTCTTAATAGCAGCTAGAATATCTGCTTCTGAAGATTGTTCAGTTAAGCTTTCTAATGCTAAAATACTAGCTCTTCTTTCAGCAGCATTAGCGCCAGTAATTGGTCCATTTCCTTGGTTAAGATCTGGTCCATTGTAATTTATATCATCCTCAGTAAATCTTTCCTTAGTAAATCCGAAATTAACAGATATTTGTTTACCAATTGAAGCAAAGTCATAGTTATCAATATCTTGACCTTCAAGATAAATATAAACTCTTACTTTTGTTACACTGTTTGGAGCTAAAGACATGAATTGTGGTCTAGCAGTTCCTCTTTGTAACTTCATTGTATCTGTAAAATATGGAACTTGATATAAGTATTTTCCATTATTTGCAGCATTTCCTTCTGGAACAGCGATTGCATCAGCATAAGTAGTTGTTACATCAGTAGTGTATTTATTGTAATCAGCACCATCATATACGTCTACACCATTTTCAACTGTAACTTCCTTAGCAATAGCATATGTATGATAAGCTTGTCCATTAACAACTGTTGAGCAAGTACCAGCAGCACCATATGATGCAGCTAAAGATGTATCAGCACCTGATCTTTGAGTACAAGTTGTATTATACCATGTTAAAGCATTAGCAACGTGATCAGTATCATTTGGTTCCCAAATAGTAGCTGTACGACAAATTCCAGTTACATCTCCACTAGTAGCACAAGTAATTCCTTGTACTGTAGCAACGCTTGGATCTCCAGCAACAGTTGGAGTAGCTTGTGTTTCAGCAGTAGTTGGAGCTTTAACTCTACCTATTTGAGCAAATGCAACTCTTACTGAGTTTTCAATACCAGCATCAGCAACACCAGTAGATCCAACTTTAACTTTTGAATCAGTAGTTAAGTAAATTGCTTCTTCGTTTAACTCATTATATGTTGGATAATATTCAGTACCAGATGAGTTTTTAATGAATAAGTCAAATACAACATATCCATCAGGATTACTTCCTACTTCATAGTTAGGAACACGGCTTGCCATAAGTCTGTATCCACCCTTTGTAGCAGTTAAGCTTCCTTTTTCATATAATTTCATTCTACTTGCAGCAGTATCAATTTCACCAACTGTAGATACAGGAATTAAACCTCTACCAGCCCAGTTATTAGTATTTGTTGTGTATTTATTTGATTCATCAGTCCTATTATTTTTAGTAGGATCAGATGTATTAGGATTCATGTAGTTATCCTTATTAATTGAAACAGTATCAGACCAATGTATACCATCTAGTGACAATTGCAAATCTTCAGTAGCAGCAATTTCAACTTCGAATGGGTTAACATTAACAGTTCTCATACCTATAAACCATGCATAAGTCGCAGATCCAAATACGATAGCGGTAAAAGTAAATATTATTGCAAGGTTTAAAATTCGTTTTTTTCTTTTATTTTCTTTTCTTGCCATTTTAATTTCCTTTCTAAATATATTTTAGTAAAGGGTAATTAGGAATTACCCTTTACCTTTTAATCATTAAATTATTGAACAGTTACAGTAGTTGCAGCTTCAGCATAATTTCCTTGCCAATCGCTTACTAAATAACGAACAACATAAGTACCAGCAGTAGTTGTTACTGGATTAGTCACTTGAACTTTTGTAGTTAAATCATGTGTACATGTTCCAGTTAACCATGTTCCATTTGCAGCAGTACATGCAGTTGAATCAGCTTGGTTACCAGCTACACCGTTAACAATACATTTTCCAGTTGAAGCCCATGTTCCACCAGCTGTTGTACAAGCATTTTCTGTTGTTTCAGGTCCAATATCAGTTACTGTAACACCAGCCATTGGATTAGCATTAAATGTATTTACTGCCTCAGCATCAGCTAATGTCTTAGTAGCAGTTGCTCCAGTAATTACTGGTCTAGTTATATCACCAGTAGCTGAGTATGGTCCACTACCTTGCATGTTATCGTCACCTTGTTCATCGAATCTTTCTTTAGTGAATCCGAAATTAACAGTGATTTGTTTTCCAATTGAAGCAAAGTCATAGTTATCTATATCTTGTCCTTCAATCCATACATAAATTCTTACTTTAGTAATACTATTTGGTGCAAGAGTGATTAACTCAGGTCTTTGCATACCATTTAGTGATTTCTCAGTATCTGTAAAATAGTCATATGCTTCTAATGGTCCAGCAATACCATCGCCAGCTCCTTCACTTGATTCAGGTGCTTTTGTTGTTTTTGTGTATCCATTATAAGCAGCTCCATCATATACATCAACTCTATCAGTATAATTAATAACATCGTTAATTGCATATGTTGGATAAGGTGTTCCATCAGCAACATTACCACAAGCATTTGAAGTATAAGCTCCAGAACCTGCAGTAGCTATATCACTATTAGCAACTGTTTTAGTATTATCTCTTGTCTTACATGATGTTTGGTAATAACTTATAGCATTAGCAGTGTGAGCTGTATCATTAGGCTCCCAAATTTGTGCAGTACGGCATATTCCTGTTACATCAGTAGTATCAGAACATGTAATACCAGTAATAGTCCCTACATTTGTAGTTTTACCATTAACTCTACCTATTTGAGCAAACGCAACTCTTACTGAATT
>CAKJXT010000096.1 GCA_918219625.1 Bacilli bacterium | reverse complement strand
TTATTAAAATTAGTTTATTATAGAAAGGAATTATTCCTTTAATAAATCCTAGATTCATCTTTTTAAATATTAGTCCCATGCCTAAACATGATAGTATTTCAAATATTACAAACAAAATTATAGCTATATCCATGTTCTCACCTCTTTAAGTATATCACATTTTTTTATTAGAAAAAAGGATTATTTATCATTTCTTCTTTTAATATAGTATTATTTCCATGTCCTGGGTATATTTCTGTATTTTCGGGATATTTTTTTATTTTTTCTATATTTCTTATTAATTCGTCATAATTGCTTGTTTCTAAATCTGTTCTACCTATTGTGTGTTGAAATATAAAATCTCCTGAAAATAGTTTGTTTTCTTTTTTAAAATAAAAACTTACTGAATCAGATGTATGCCCTTTTGTTTCAATTATTTCAAATTCGAAGTTATTTAAATTTATTTTTTTATTTACATTTTTATAATCATATATATCTATGTTTTTGAATTTGGGGAGTGCTCCTACATGGTCAAAGTGATAGTGCGTTATTAGGATTGCTTTTAAGTTTAAATCTTTTATCTCTTCTTTTATTTTTTCATATTCGTCACCAGGATCAATTATTATCGCATCATTATTTTCTATTAGTATGTAACAGTTAGTTCTAATATATCCTACTTTTATTTTTTTAATTTCCATTTATATTTCTTAATGCTTCTATTTTTTCACTAACTGTCATTTGAGGTTTAGGATTATCTTGTTTTTCAATTGGTTTAATTTGTTTTATTTTATTCATATTCATTTTTATATTTTCTATTCTATTTCTTTCTTGAAAGTCTGGGTTATATCCTTTTATTTGTGTATTATTATTTTTCACAAATGGATTTTTTTGAAATGGATTCATTTTTTTCCTCCTTCTATTATTTCTTTTACTGGTCCATAAGTCTTTCTATATCCTTCAATTAAACCATACTTATTTATTGCTTCTATATGCTTTTTTGTTGGATATCCCTTATGGTTTTTAAATCCGTATTGTGGATATTTAAAATCCAATTCATACATCATTTTATCTCTTGTTACTTTAGCAATTACACTTGCTGCTGCAATTGTTATACTTTTGGCATCTCCTTTTATTATTGATGTTGAAGGGATATCTAGTTCTAGTGGCATAGCGTCTATTAATACATGTTCTAACTTTATTTTTTCTTTTACTTTATTAATTGCTTGTTTCATTGCTAGTTTTGTTGCTTCATAAATATTTACTTCATCTATAGTTTCAGGTCCTATTATTCCTACTTCGCATGCGATTGCATTTTCTTTTATGTATTCATAAAATTTGTCTCTTTTCTTTTCGGATAGTTGTTTTGAGTCTGTAAGTCCTTCTAGTTTAAAGTCTTTTGGTAGTACTACACATGCTGTTACTACTGGTCCTATTAATGGACCTCTA
>CAKJXT010000095.1 GCA_918219625.1 Bacilli bacterium | reverse complement strand
TTCTTTTTCGTTTGTTACAACTTCTCTTATTTCTTTTATTATTGTTTTTGGTGTTATATTATGCTCTTTATTGTATTCTTCTTGGATTTTTCTTCTTCTTTCAGTTTCTTTGATTGCTTTATCCATTGAATCTGAAATTGTGTCTGCATACATTATAACTCGACCATTGGCATTTCGTGCAGCTCTACCTATTGTTTGTATTAAACTTCTATCACTTCTTAAGAACCCTTGTTTATCTGCATCCATTATTGCGATTAGTGATACTTCAGGTATATCTAGACCTTCTCTTAATAAGTTTATGCCGACTAGTACATCATATTTACCTAATCTTAAATCTCTTATTATTTTTAGTCTTTCTAATGTTTTTACTTCACTGTGTAAGTAGGCTACTTTTATGTCTAGTTTTTTTAAGTATGTCGTTAGTTCTTCTGCCATTCTTATTGTTAACGTTGTGATTAGAGTTCTTTCGTTCTTTTCTATTTGATTATTTATTTGTTCTAATAAGTGATCTATTTGATTTTTTGTAGGCACTACTTCTATAGTTGGGTCTAATAGTCCTGTTGGTCTAATTATTTGTTCAGCATAGTTTGGATCTTTTTCAAGTTCGTAGTCTCCAGGAGTTGCTGAAACATATATTATTTTATCTAGTTTTTTTTCAAATTCATCAAATTTTAATGGTCTATTATCTAGAGCGCTTGGTAATCTAAATCCGTAGTCTACTAACGATTGTTTTCTAGCTCTATCTCCATTATACATTCCTCTTACTTGAGGTAGCGTTACATGTGATTCATCTACTACTAATAGAAAGTCATTTTTAAAGAAGTCAATTAGTGTTGTTGGGGTTTCTCCTGGTTGTTTTAGTGCTATATGTCTTGAGTAGTTTTCTACTCCTCTACAGAATCCTGTTTCTGATAACATTTCCATATCATAGTTTGTTCTTTCTTTTAGTCTTTGATATTCTATTAGTTTATTATTTTGTTTAAAGTATTCTAGTTGTTCTTCTAGTTCTTTTTTTATATTTTCTACTGCTATTTTTAGTTTTTCTTCACTTGTTACAAAGTGTGATGCAGGGAATATTGTTACTGATTTTAGATTTCTATTTATTGTTCCTGTTAGAGTATCAAATTCACATATTCTATCTATTGTGTCTCCAAAGAAGTCTACTCTTATTGCTTTTCCATGTTCACTTATTGGTACTAGTTCTAGTATATCTCCTCTTACTCTGAATGATCCTCTTTTTAAGTCTATATTATTTCTTTCATATAGCATGTTTACTAGTTTTTCTAGTACTTCATCTCTATTTATTTCTTCATCTACTGATAGAGTTATTGTTTTGTTTTGATATTCTTCTATTTCTCCTATACCATATATACATGATACACTGGCTACTACTATTACATCATTATAGTTTAGTAATGACGCTGTTGCATAGTGTCTTAGTTCATCTATTTCATCATTTATTGATGCATCTTTTTCTATATATGTATCTGATGAGGCAACATATGCTTCTGGTTGATAGTAATCATAGTACGAAACAAAGTAACATACATGGTTGTTTGGAAATAGTTCTTTTAGTTCTGCATATAGTTGTCCTGCAAGTGTTTTATTGTGAGCTAAAACTAATGTTGGTTTATTTATTTCTTTTATTACATTTGCGATTGTGAAGGTCTTTCCTGTTCCTGTTGCGCCTAGTAATACTTGGTGTTTTTTATTATTTTTTATTCCATCTACTAGTTTATGTATTGCTTCTGGTTGATCTCCTGATGGTTCATATTTTGATACTAGTTCAAACATAAATACCTCCTTTTTTCTATATTATTTTATCATTTTTATTAATATAAAACAAGGACTGTTATTGTCCTTGTTGTTGCATTCTTTCTGGTTCTTTTTTTAATACTTTTTGTTGTTCTGGTTGTTCTAAAATTTGTTGTTGTTGAGGAAGTTCTAATATTTTATCTGTATCATATAATAATAAATCTGGATTGTTTAATAATGCTTTTATTTCCTGTAGTCTTTTCTTTAATTCTTTTATGTTTTCTAATTCTGGTTTATTTACTAATTTTTCCTGTTGTTTTGCCATATATGTTAAAATTTTCTTTTCTTTAGTTTCTTCATCTACTTGTAGCATTATAACTTCAGATGCGAGTGAAAGCATTAAAATTAAAATTTGATATAGAATATGCATTGACATACTTCCTGGAATTTCGATTATGTCAAATTTTTCTGAAGTTACAATAGTTGCTTCTATGTATCCTTCTTGTTTTTTGCTGGGTTCTGAGGTATAGTCTTTTCTTTCTTTTTTATTAGGCTCGATTCCATTTTCTTTGAATTGTTTTTCTATATCTTTTATAGGTAATAATTCTTCATTGCTTATTATATATTCCATTACATCTTTATTTTCTTTTGTTAGTGATAATTCATATGTATAAACCTGTCTTGAATATATATTGTCTTTATCTGGTTTCCAACTTGTGTAATATGATAGTTGGCTATTTGGATTTGATTTTGAATACACTTTTTCAATTGTTTTTGTTCCGTCTTTACTATATTCTTCAGTTATTTTTGCCGATATTTTTTCTGGTTTTACTTTTAAAGGACTTTCATCAAATACTTTTTCAAATATAATTCCAGTTATTGGTATTGGTAAAAACACTGGTAGTAATTTTAGGGTGGCTTTCATTGCTTGTAATTTATATTTTCTTTTTTTTCTTCTATTTTCTTTTTTAGCTTGTGGTATTTTCTCTTTTAATTCATGTTCTTCTAGATATAGTTTTTCCATTTCTTCTATTGTCATATAGTTTCTTCCTTTTCTAGTTGGATATTATAATATATTTATTACTTTTAAGCAATAAAAATACGATATTTTACTATCGTATTATATTTACTATTATTGATATTATTGCGAATGTATTAAATATCCAACTTACATATATTGGCCATTCTCTTTTTATATGATTATCTTTTATTAATCTATATACTTCTATTCCTATTAGTATCAGTGTGAATAATAAATATTTAATTGGATTTATTTCTCCTGATAAACATTGAAGAGATGGAATTGTTGATATAATACTTATTAACATACATGTTAGTGCTATTGAGTTATATTTAGATTCTTGTTTTTCCATATTTATTTTTCTATATATTAGTTTTAATGATAATAGAATTATGAAGTATATCATATTTTGGTATAGATATAGAACATTATATTGTTTTAAAAAATCTCTTTCTGTTGGATTATTTTTTAGATATTCTTCTACATATTCTTTTGAGTTATATATAAATGATTTATCATACAGTGTTCTTACAAAGATAAATGAGATTATTGTTAAAGATATTATTGATATTAGTTGATAAGTTTTGTCTTTTTGTATTTTATTTTTCTTGATATAATCTTTTATTGTTATTATTAGTGTTAGTGAGAAGAGTGCTAGAAATATTATGTATTCTAGTGTTACATAGTCATTAAAAATTGTTATGTATTTTATTATTAAGAGTGTTAATAGAATTAGTAATATATTTTTTATTATTTCTAGTATCTTATTCATGTATTTCACCTACTTCTATTATTCTATTTGTTATATATACATAAGAGCTTATTGTTGATTTTAGATACATTACTCTTAATCCTATTGGATTATTAAATGTTGTATATATTGTTTCCAGGTTATTTGGTATGTTTATCATTTTGTATTTATATGCTTGTTCTACATTTTCACGCACTTTTAAATTTAAGTAAATTTTTGCTTCTATATTATTTTTAAAAAATTGTTCTTGATTATTATATTTTTCTAATTTTTTTATTATTTTAAATCCATATATATCAAGTATTGTACTATCATCAATTAAATATAAGTCTTTCATCGTAAATTTTATTTTATCTTCATATTTTAATATCTTAGAATTATTTATTTGTTCTTTAACATATTTTAGGTCATTTATTATTTCGTCATATTCTTCATCTTCATATTTTCCTTGATTTTGTTCTATTAATTCTATATTTGTTTTTAATTGTTTTAATTGTTCTTTCATTTCTATTACGGTTTCATTATTGAAATCATATTCGTATATTTTATTTAGACTTATTATGTTTTCAATATTTAATATTAATAGTAACAAACTTATTGATATTGTTAGAAATATTATGATTTTATTTATTGTTTCCTTTGACTTGTTTCTTGTATATTTAATAGTTTCTTTAACATAATCATTTGCTTCTGCTACTTTAATTATTTCATTTTCTATTGTTCTTCCTTTTAGAATTTCTAGGATTGACGTATCTAGTTCTTTAGCTAATATTTCTAATATTGATACATCTGGGCATCCTAATCCTCTTTCCCATTTTGATACTGCTTTATCTGTTACTCCTAATTTTTCAGCTAATTCTTTTTGTGTTAGTTCTTTTTCTTTTCTTTTTGTTTGTATAAATTTTCCTATTGTCTCATAATTCATAATGTCCTCCTATTCTATTATTTATTATAGATTAGTGATTTGTTTTTGTAAACCGACTAAAAGTAGAATATAAAAAGAACCCTTGTGGGTCCTAGTTTGTTTTAATTTTAAATATTACTTGATATTCACCATTTAAGTCTATTTCTTCTGTTTCTATTTCAAATCCAGAGTCTTCTATTTTTTTAGAACAATTTCTTATTTCTTCTAATACATCTTTAAAATTATTGATTTTATCTTGTGGTATAAACACATTATTATTTTTAATATTAGAATTCATTGATTCTTGTTGTTCTGGTTCTTCTTCTATGAATTCCATATCATCATCAAAGTCATCATATTTATCTTTTTTTGGTGTTTCTGGTGTTGGTTCTTCTTTTGGTGTTTCTGGTTCAATTGGTGGTAATGAATTACTATTATTTATACTATTTTCTATTTCATTTATTTCTTCTAGTAATGGATTTTCAGTTGAATTTGATGGGTTTATAAACATTTTATTGAAATCAAATGAAGGTTCACTTTGTTCTTCTTTTTGATTATCATTTTCTAGTATATTAAAGAATTTCTTAGATTGTAGTTCATCTTGTTCTTGAAGAGATTCTTTTATTTTTTCTTTTGGTTCTTCCATAGGTGGTTGAATAGGATTTATGAACTTAAATGTTTCTGGTTGTGTTGTTGATTCTGATGTTTGTTCTTCTTGTTTAGGTACACTTGGTATATCAAATGTAAAATTGAATTTATTTGTTGTTTCTTGTGGTATTGTTTTTTCTTCTGGTTCAACTACTTTAGGAGTTGGTTCAAAATTATTTGTATTTCCGTTTAACATCTTATCTATTTCCTCATCTGCTCTTCTTACAGTAAGCCTTTCATTTATTATTCTATTTAACATTTGTTTTTGTTTATCTTTATCTGTTAGTTTTAACAATGATCTTGCATGTCTTTCTGAAATTTTTTCATTTAATAATGCTTCTTGTACATCGTCTTCTAGATTTAAAAGTCTTAATTTATTAGCAACTGTTGATTGAGTTTTTCCAAGTTTTGTTGCTAGAGCATCTTGAGTTATATATCCCATATCTAATATCTTTTTATATGATATTGCTTCTTCTATTGGGGTTAGGTTTTCTCTTTGTACATTTTCTATTAGAGCTACTTCTGCACTATCTTTATCATTTAAGTCTGTTATTATCGCTGGTATTGTTGTTTTTCCTGCCATACGTGATGCTTTATATCTTCTTTCTCCAGCTATTATTTCAAATTTATCTCCTATTGGTCTTACTACAATAGGTTGAATAACACCGTGTTCTTTGATTGATTTAGATAATTCATTTATCGCATCTTCATTAAATTTGATTCTTGGTTGAAATCTATTTGGTAGTACATCATCTATATTTAGCTCTATTACTTGTTTTCTTGTTTCCATCATAAAATCCCTTCTTTATTCTTTTATAATTCTATAATACTATATCTTGGGAAATATTTCAAGTGGTTTGGGAAATAAAAAAATATTTAAATTGGGTTTAACCAATAAAAATATTTTATGTTTCTTATTATTCCAAATATTATTGTTATTAGTAGTAGCGTGTACCATAACCATTTGGGAAATATTTTAGATGGATCTTTTTTTAAATTATTTATCCATATGTATGCATAGTTTATTATATATATGACTATGAATGGCATTACTAATACTACTAATATATTATTTCTTATTGCGTGTTTTAAATTTAAATTTAGAAGTGAAAATATTGCTCTTGTCATTCCACATCCAGGGCAATAAAATCCTGTAATTCTATGAAAGATACATGGTATTCCTATATGATATATATTGTTTATTTTTTTGTAAATCAATAAGCATAAAATTGTTGATATAAATAGCATTATAACAATTATTGTTCTTTTCTTTTTTTCTGTCATAGTGGTTTTTTCTTTATTTCGCTAAATTTTCTTGGATACTTTTTGTTTGTTTTATTTTGTTTTTTTATTTTAATAATTGTTCTATTACTATTTTCTTTTGGAAGCTCAAATTCTTCTATTTCTTCTATTTTTGAATCAAGTTGTTTTAGTGCATTTTCACTTTCAATTATTTCCCGGGAAATATTTCCTTTATATGATATAAAGTATTTATTTATCTTTAAAAGTGGCATTGAAAGTTCTAATAATATGTTTAAAGGCGCAACTGCTCTTGATGTTACTACATCATATTTTTCTATATTTTTAATTGCATATTCTTCTGCTCTTGTATGTATTGCTTCTATATTATTTAAATTCAATTCTTTAATTACTATTTTTAGAAATTCTATTCTTTTGTTTAATGAATCTATTAGCGTAACTTTTAAGTTAGGAAATAAAATTTTTAAAACTATACCTGGAAAGCCAGCGCCTGTTCCTATATCGCATAATGTTTCTTCTTTTTTTAGATCTATTACTTTTGCGATCGTTAAACTATCATAAAAATGTTTTAGGTATACTTGGTCTTTTTCTGTTATACCTGTTAAATTCATCACTTTATTATATTCTACTATTAATTCATAAAATTTATTTAATTGTTCTAATTGTTCTTCAGTGGGTTCTATGTTAAGTTTTTTTAATTCTTCTATAAACTCACTTATTGTCATTGTTATACTCCTTTTTTAAATATATCATTATTATTGATATATCTGCCGGATTTACTCCGCTTATTCTTATTGCCTGACCTATTGATGTTGGTTTTACTTCTTTTAGTTTTTGTTTTGCTTCACTTGCTAGATTATGAATTTTATCATAATCAATGTCTTCTGGTATTTTTTTGTTTTCTAGATTAATCATTTTTTCTGCTTCTTTTTCTGCTTTTTTAATATATCCTTCATATTTAATACTTATTTCTACTTGTTCTCTTATTATTTCATCATATGGAATTTCTATAAAATGTTCTAATGTTTCCATTGTAATTTCTGGTCTTCTTAGTAATTCATATAGTGATAGTCCATCTTTTATTTGAGCAGAATTTAATTTTTCTAAAAATTCATTTGTTTCTTTTGTTGGGGTTATTTTATTTTCTTTTAGTAATTGAGTTAATTCTTTTATTTTTTGTTTTTTATCAGTTAACATCTTATATTTTTTATCATCTATTAAGCCTATTTCATGACCATATTCTGATAGTCTTAAATCTGCATTGTCATTTCTTAATAATAATCTATATTCTGCGCGTGATGTAAGTAATCTATATGGATCTCTTACTCCTTTTGTTACTAGATCATCTATTAATACTCCAATGTATGCTTCATTTCTTTTTAAAATTAGTGGTTCTTTGTTTTCTAATTTTAAAGCTGCATTTATACCAGCTATTAATCCTTGACATGCTGCTTCTTCATATCCACTTGTACCATTTATTTGACCTGCTGTATATAGATTTTCAATTAATTTAGTTTCTAGTGTTTGTTTTAAATCCTTGGCATCTATTGCATCATATTCTATTGCATATGCATATTTTAATATTTT
>CAKJXT010000094.1 GCA_918219625.1 Bacilli bacterium | reverse complement strand
GAACAACCAGATGAATACTTTCAATTACCAAGTTATTTAGTACCAAAAGATAAAGATGTATTCACCCTTAAAGTAGATGGTGAATCAATGATAAATGCAGGAATACTAGATGGAGACATAGTAATAGTAGAAAGAAGAAATACAGCAAGAAACGGTGAAATAGTTGTTGCCATGACAGATGAAAATGAAGTAACACTAAAAACATTCTATAAAGAAAAAGATCACTTCAGACTCCAACCTGAAAATGATACAATGGATCCATTTATATTCAATAATATTACAATACTAGGAAAAGCAATAGGACTATATAGAAAAATATAAGGAAAAAATCCTTATATTTTTTTTATAAATATTCTTTCAAATTTTTAATTTCTTTTTCTTGAAACTTAACAATATCTTCTGCTAACTCCACTACTCCGCTATCACAAGTATCTTTATATGATTCAATTTTTTTATTCATATTAATAATACCCATAGTAAAACCTTGTGTAAGCATACCAGCTATACTAGAATCACTATTATCCTTCTTAACTTCCATCTTCATTTCCATAGAAGACATCATTCCAGCCATCATTCCAGCGCCCTCAGGTTCAACTTTATTCTTCTTTAAACATTTCTTACTTTTCTCTAAATACTTCTCATAAGACTTCAATTCTTCTTCCAATAACTTCTTAATCTTATTATCCTTATCCTTTAATAATTCTAATAACTTAGTAGTACTTTTAACACCCATATCACAAGTTTCATAAATATGCATTAATAACTCATTCTTATCTTTCATAATCTCACCAATATTACTATGAAACAAAATAAAAAAAATATGCAAATTAACATAAAATTAAATAAATATATTGCGTTAAAATTAATTATAAGTTATAATTATATATAGGGAAACTTAACAGTTGAGTACTTGCTGAACTTCTAATGAAGGGAGGCTTGATATTTATGAAGAAAAAAGATTTACTAATCACTTTTCTAATACTAATTATCATTTTATTGATTATATCAGTAATGATTTTAACAATAAAAAAATAGTACTCAATCTGCAATAGATTAAGTACAACAACCAATTTAGGTGAGTACTCAACATCGGCAAGTTAAGTATTCCCTTTTTATTATATGAAGTTTTGCTTCACTAAATACATAATAACACAACAATAATACAAAGTCAATAAATTAACTAAAAATTAAGTAAATATATTGTGTTAAAATTAATTATAAGTTATAATTATATATAGGGAATATCAGTTAATGAGTGTCTACCTACTCTATAGAGAGGAGGTTTGATATAATGAAAACAAAAACTTTTATTTTAAAGTTTTTAAAACTCATTGCTATCATTTTATTACTATCAACCCTGCTGGTTCTAGCAATAAAAAAATGACACTTAAATTCATAAGAATTTAAATGTCCATCCATAAACATGGGTAGACATTCAGCAACCAAACTGAATGTTCCCTTTTTTTATTATATGAAGTTTTTCTTCACTAAATACATAATAACATAATTGTTAACAAAAGTCAACTTTGATGTTTTTCACCAGGACGTGGTATTTTATGACTTTTTTGTTTTCCACCAGATCTACCAGCAGCCATATCGCCACTTATAGCTTCTAATAATCCAGCAACTTTCTCAGCACTATATGATTCCAAGAAAACAGGACAAACAGCATCCGGAAATAATTCAGGATATAACATCCTATTTTTAGTATTACGTTTTTCTGCTTCTGTTCGTTCTGCAAGTTCTTCACTTGATAGTTCATCACAAGTCCAGTCTCCGTCTTCTCTAAGTGGATGTCTCTTATCAATCCATCTTTTCCAATATACAATCCCATTTTTTACTGAATCTATTGCTTCATTTAAAGGACAAGAAGGCATCATCATTCCAGTCGACATATACCAAATCTCGTCACGATCATAATTCACATGAACTTTTTCTAAACTAATCAAACTCCCGCAATATACAGTGAACAACCCAAATATTCTTTGTTGTGGTTTTTGATATTTTTCCCCAGCTATAAATCTCTCACATATTTCCATTTCATCAGAAATGCATTTGCAAATGTTTTCACTTGATAATTCGCCATTAACATTATTTCCAGCAACTAACACTTTTGATAAATTACCGCAAGTATATTGAGTTTCAATAACAATCCTTATTTCTTCATTATTATAAGGATATACTATTAAATATTTTTCATTTCCCACTTAAAAACCTCCTCATTTACACACACTATAACATAAAACAAAACAAAAAAGCAATATTTCAAAAGAAATATTACTTATTAATCCACTCTTCTAAATCAGATAAAGGCATAAAACCTACTTTATTATCAACTTGTTTTCCATCTTTAAATAGATAAAGAGCAGGAATACTCATAACACCAAATCTACGAGCTAATTCTTCCTCTTCATCAACATCTATTTTAACAACTTTAACTTCACTTCTAGAACTTGATAATTCTTCTAAAACTGGTCCTAACATTTTACAAGGTCCACACCAATTCGCAAAGAAATCAACAACTACTACTCCATCACTAATTAAGCTATCAAAATTATCTTTATTCCCATGTACTAACATTATTGTCCCTCCTCATACTTTTCAATCAATGTTTCAATTCCATCAATACTTATTTTATTTTTTTCTTTCAACTTCTTAACAGAT
>CAKJXT010000093.1 GCA_918219625.1 Bacilli bacterium | reverse complement strand
GTGTTCAAAAGAATCTTTACCGTTTTGTAGTCCTATGTGTAATTTATTGTCAATAAAACAGAATAGTAATCTTCCAGAAATGTTACTTGTTAGTCTTTTAATTCTTTCCATTAGTGATGGTGTCAAGATGTAAAATGCTGTATGATCATCTTGTGCGTATGTTCTAAAGTTGTTGTTAAATGCTTGATCTTCCATCATTACTTTTTTATATTTTCCTGTTCCTCTATTATATAATCTTGCATTTCCAAATCCTTTTTGCGCAACTTGAATATTTGCTTTGAATTGTTTATTAAAGTCAAATATCATCCATCTTCCTCTAAATATTGTAACCCATGTTGTTGTGGTATGTCCATCACTATCAGTTGATTGATGTTCTTCTTCAATATGAACGTCTGCTTGAACAACACTTACGTTTTTATATCTACCTGAAATGAAATCGTTTGATGAATATCTATCTCCCATATCCATCATTCCAGTATCTCTTATTACTGAATAGTCTAATCCTTTTTCTGGTTCATATTTTAAATCAGTAAAAACTGAGTTAAGTGATTTTTCAACAAATGTTTTTTTGAACGCTAAAGTAAATTCTCTTTTTGGTTTTGTGTTAGAGAAAGTTGTTATTACTATACCTATGATAATAATGAAAAATACTAAAAATGGTGTTTTTGTTATTATTATAGATAAAATAGAAAGTCCTAAACTAATCCATATTCCTCTCATAAATTTATTTTTTACTTTTTTTCTTAATTCTTCTAATTCTTCAACACTCATATTTTTTCTCCATATAAATTATATATATATATTATATCAAAAAATTATTTTTATTTAAATTAGTTTTTTTGATATTCTTCCATTTCTTCATAGCTCAAGTGATATGGAAGTTTTGGTTGTTCGAATAGTTCTAGGTTATCTAGTTCTTTTTTTAGGCAAAATATTTTCTGTAAATTTGAATATTTTAGTTCATTAAAAACATACTGATTGTTTTATGCTCCAGATGGTTTTACTTGTTTATTTACAGTAACTGTAATACCTATTTCTTTTCTTTTTAATTCCATTATTGTTGAAGCCACATTTCTACATGATTCAATTACATCTTGTTGAGTATTGAATGGTTGTCTTTCTGCTTTATATTTAATATATTCTTCTGGGGATAAATCCATAAGAATATTTAAAAGAAAGCCCAATTCATGTTCATATGGCTCTAGTTCATCAAGTACAAAAAATTCATCAGGATCAACTCTACTTAGGTATATGTCCATAATTTCAGACACACTTTCGCAAGATAAATATCTTCCAAATATTTCACTTTTAACGTCGTATAATTCATTATATTTTTCGACCAAAAGATTCCACATTTTTTCCCATGTTTCTGCATCATTTGAGTCTATATCATTTAAATTAATAGCACTATTAAAAACAACTGGATTAAAAGATTGTACATTAGGATTATTTTTTTCTAAAAATAAATAATTATTTTTCCCTGCGCTTATTGGCTTTAGTCCGAATAATTTAAATAAATCTTTAATAAAAAAATTAATATAATCATTAACATGAATTTTTTTTCGGATATTTTCTTCTTCTTTGGTATCTATACCAAAAACTTGCGAATATCTTAAGACAATCAGAAAAATAGAATTCAGCTTTTCGCTAAATGACATTTTACTTGTATCAAACTCACTGGCTTCTTTTTTTAAATGTATAACTAAATTACTAATTTTATCTATGTCTTGCTCATAATCCCCAAATTTTGCCCCCAGTGGTTCATAAAGAAATTTAGATCTAGCAATATCAAGGACGCTGTCACAACTTATAACTATTTCTTTTTTATATCCTTTTTCTCTTAACATTTTTACTATTTCAAATACTCCATCTAAATATACATCGTTTATTTCAATTTTTTGGTTTTCTCTTTTTATTCCCAGTTCTTTGAGACTAAAATTTCTACTAAAATAATCAGTCATATTGCTTATATATATCGTATTCATATTCATCAATAAATCTAAATTTGGTATGCCATCTCTCAGGACATTATATTCTGTGAATATCGTAGGATCATTGTCTCTAAGGGATTTATCGGCTATATCACCTTCAAGCCAATGGCTATCTGACATATTAACCCAATATTCTGAATCTTTTATAAAATATAATGTTACTCTTCTTTTTTTTAGCAAGGAAACCAGTCTCTTTGATGGTCTTATATCATCGAACATAAGACAGATATATCTCTTTTTTTCATAAAATAAAACTTTCATTATAAAATCTTCATCGTAGCTATATTTATCAAACGATAGACTTAATTCTTTGTTTCTTTTGTCGTTTTTATCGTAATTTGTTATTCCTTCTAGTATTAGAGCTTTTCTTAATTCGCCATTTTTATATAGAGCAACTTCAATCCTATCTTTATATTTATTATAAAAAGAAGGATGTATAACTAATCTTCCCTTACTTACACCATATATAACTGGCACAGTTGGGCTAGTTGATTCTCCATGATAAAAACACTTTTCACCTTCACCTATATGAACATTTATACAGTGCCTATATCTTGTACCCTCATTAGCATAATTAACTATGAATTTTTCAAGTGACTCTATATCATCAATTATTATATTTTCGTATTTATCATTATATACCATATTTTTCTCCTATAATATATTTTCTCCATATTCCATTCTTACCTTTATTATACCACAAGATTTAGCTATAGCTAATTATACTGAAATTTTTGAAATATTTTTTTAAATTTTTCTTGATATTCTTCCATTTCCTCATAGCTTAAATGATATGGAAGTTTCGGTTGTTCAAATAGTTCTAGTTTATCCAATTCTTCTTCTGTTATGTCATTTTGAAAAACAAATCTTTTTTTAATATCATTTATTGCTTCTTCATATGAATTATATTCATGTATACCTCTTTCATTATACCAAGCATTTTCAAACCAATAGTATTTATTATTTTCTTTATATATTAAAAATTGATGTCCTGGTTTTGATTCTTTTCTTATTACTTGTATAACCATTACTTTGTGTTCATAGTTGTTTTTAGTAAACCAATCTCTTTCAAATTCAGTTTGATCTACGCATACTCCTTTTTTATTTTTTTTTACTTCTTCTGGTGACATTAATGAGTATGTTTCATACATTTCAGGTATTATATCTGTATGAAAGTTTCCTTTTTTATCCATCCAAGAGTATTCTATTTCGCTCATGAATTCTAATAATTGTTTTGGTGTTTTTATCATGTAGCACCTCCTTATGTATATTATATCATTTTTTTTAATTATTTTTGTTTGTTCGCTTGATTTTTTCAATTAACTTATTGTATATTTGTTGTGGAACATTTGATGTGAGTGTCTGCCTCTAATCTTTTAGAAGAAAGGAGGTATAGAATGAAGAAAAGAACTTTTATAATAAAAGTCCTTCGTCTTATCGCTGTTAACTTATTACTCTTTACCTTGCTGGTATTAGCAATCAAGTTATGACACTCTTTCAGCAATGACTGAGTGTCTACCCAATCTCAATTGAGGCGGCATTCACTTGCAAGATTGAATGTTCCTCTTTTTTATTTTATGAAGATTTCTTCATCTATATACATATTAGCATATAAATGAAATTTTTTCAAGTTTATTGTTTATTTGTGTATTTTATATTCTTTTATTGGTGTCCATATTGGGTTTTCACTGTATACTATACCTTCTTCAGTATGCCGTAAAAAATCAATTTTTTTTAGGCGTTACTCCATTTAATAAGATACATCCTCCTGGAACATAAGGTTCGCCGGAACATAGTTTTTGAAATTTTCTATTTTGAATATTAACTCTTAATAATTCTAATTCTCTCTTATCTCTTTTTTCATATAGTGCCATTATCCAAAAATCAAACATTGCCTGTAATGAATCACAGAAATGTACACCTACTGATGTATCATCTACTCTTTTGCAATTTGGGCCACATTGTGGTATTAAACCTTTCCTCATTATGCCATCCATATTGTCTTTCAGTGTCAAATGATAGGCATAATGTTGTTCAGTAATCATATATATTCCATTCTTGTTATCGACTGTTTTTATTTTCATAATTCTAATCTTCCTTTTTTGTCGTTTATTGTAGCATGTTCATATTTTTTTTACAACAAAAAACTAACTATTTCTAGTTAGTTGTTATTCTATTGGTACGATTAGTGTAGTAGTTTACAACCAATCATCAATAGGAAATATTAATATCAATCACTAATAATAGTATAACATATTTTAATAATTAGGTCTATTATTTTATTTGTGGTCCACTTCTATTTTCTGTATTTTCTTTTTTAGATATATAGTCTTCAAGAAGACCCATATATGTTTTTGCCACAGCCAAATAATCATTTCCTTTATTATCATGATTTTTTTCAATATAATTTTTAAGCGCATTTAACATTTCATATATATAAAACGGTCTTGCTTCTACAGGTAACACTGCTATAACTTTAATTATATCATAAGGAGGGGTAATTAGATTTCCGGCATTATCATATAACCCTTGAGTACTAAATGATGGAGAACTATGAGGATATAAAATTCCACCACCGCTCTTACGAATTGTGTACATATAATAATCTGTTGTTCCAAAAGCAGCATTCATCTTTTGTTGGGCTGTTTTTAAAAAGCTATCCAAAAATTCTTTGCCTTGCAATCTTTCTTGTTCTTTTCTTTGTTTTTCTTGTTCTTTATATTCTTTACTACACATTTTTAACAGTTCTTCTTTATATTTTTCATATTCGCTCATATATATTCTTAAAAGATTATTTAAATAATCAAAGTTAGTTTTTTTAGACTCTTCTGTACTATCTAATTTATCATATAGTTTTGCCAATTCTCGAAAAATAATATAAATTACTAGTTCTTTTTCTCTAATAGTTGCCCATATTACATTTTCAGAAGCATTCGCCATACTCTGCGTATTAAATAAAAGTCTTCGTATTATATCTGGCTTTTTTTCTATCTCATCTTTGGTTTTACTTACTAAAACAGCTATTTCACCACAGTTTTTTTTATATACCGCGTCTAAATAAGCTTCATCTCGCTCATTACCACGTAGTTTATCTGCTACTAATTGAAATTCTGGAATTCTATTTTTACTTCGTTGTTGTTTCATATATTCAGAATTATGTGCTTTTTCACCACATTCTTTATCAAATGTTTTTTTATAAATCATACAATCATATTTTTTAGATAATTCTTCTTCTAATGTTCCTACGTAATTTCCACATTGTTGTTCACCAGCCCATTCTGGATGATCAATTAATCCCATTTCTTTAATTCTCATTAAATATTCTGGATTGAATAATTTCTGGATTAACCCAGTCCTATAGTTCATATCTTCCAAAGCTCTTTTTAAGTCGAATCCTGCTAAAAATGTACCTTCAATTGAAAATCCAGTAGTAGGTGGGTTTAATTCAGGATGATTAGGATAAAATGGCATAGTTAACATAGAATAATCGTATTCTGATTTTACATGACAACTATGTACATTATTATAAACGTTCTTTTTTTCTATCACAATTTCAATGCTAATATATACATTGCTAGTGCCATTATCTACTGGAACCCGGTCATCTATTTTAACTGGAACATATACGTTTTTTTTATTATTTTTACTATTTTTAAATATATCAAATAATCCCATAATCGTTTCTCCTTATCCATATTATAGCACATAACCCCTTATTT
The DNA here is from genome assembly GCA_918219625.1 of Bacilli bacterium. Next base: position 6,136 of record CAKJXT010000093.1, on the reverse strand, counting down.
TAATATAGATTTTAAGTGAATATAAATAATATTTACATGTTTATTTTACAATTACCTATAAAAAAACGAACTCTAATTAAAGAGTTCGAATTATTCATTATTGGTACGATTAGTGTAGTAGTTTACAACCAATCATAAATAGTAAATATAAATATCAATCACTGATATAAGTATAACACAATTTATTTATAATGGAACATTTTTATATAATTTGCTCGAATTATTTTTTTCATACTTCATACAACTAACTTCTTTACTGCATACTACAATACTTCAGTAGCTAACAACACACTCATTATAACAATTATGTCGCATATTGTCAATTTAATCGTTCGACAAAATTCGACAATTTATACATAAAAACTGACTATCATTAGTCAGTTATATTTATTTTGTTCTTCTTTGCGTTTCATTTAATCTTGCGACAGCTTCATCAAAATCAGGTCCCCCATCTTTTATTAGATGTAAGGTTTATACATCTTCCTTTACCTTCCATTAATTATTTTTATATTCTTTATAAAGTTTATCTAATTCTTCTATAGAAATTTCTTTTCCATATTTTTCTTTTGCAATTGCCATTAAAAATTTATCATAATATTTATCTAAGAAATCAATGCCTTCATTTGTCAATTGTTCTTCATTTAATGATGCTTCACAGTCTATTCCTTCATCAAGTTCTTCTTTTCCTATCTCACTTAATAAGTTATTTTTAGCTAACCACATGAATGTCATTTTGAAATGATTTTGTACTAATTCAGAAGGAATATCACCATCTATTTGCCATACGGCTTTATCATATATTTTCATAATTTACTTTTTCCGTTCCTTTCATTTTTTATATTTCACTAATAAAACTACTTATTAAAGCAATATGTTCTCTTATTTTAACTTTCTTTAAATGTTCAACACTTTCTGTTCCACCCATAGCAAGAATAGGAGTATATCCAAAACATTCGTTATATTCCAATTTTCCATACTTATTTATTGCTTCCTCATACTTACTGATTGTAAAATGTTCTTCATCAAATTCTCCTGAAAATAGATCTTCAAAAAAGAAATCAAATCCATCAGATATTACATCATTTTCACCATATCTGTATTTAATTATGCCTAAAAATTGATTCTTCTCCCAAGTAATAATATCTCCAAATGCTGTTGCAAAAATAGGTATAGAAACATTACCTTGCCAATAAGAACTTTCAATTAATTCTTTATATTCATTTGGGTTAATTGTTTTTAAATACCCATTATAGAAAGTTCCATATCCATAATTTTTCCATAAATCAATAATTTCGTGTGGCAATTGTTTCTCATATTGATTTATTGTTTTTTCATCTACATCACTATATTTAATATAATCTTTTATTAATTCATTATTCATAATTATTCTCCTTCAATTCCAATACTTTTTTGTATTCCTCTTCTGTTAAAATATGTCCCCATAAACCATAATGAAGTTCTTCAAAACCAGCTTTATACATAGTTTCATCATCAGGTGATGAAATATAATACAATGTCGGTTTATCTTCACCATTCACTCTAAAAGTTCCTAGCTTACAAAGAACACCTTTAAAATTTATTTGGTTACTATCATTCATAATAACTTCTCCCAATTATTTTTTTATTTTATCTAGTTACTTTATGTTCATTTTTTTGTTCCAGTTGTTCTTTATGTACCTTCATTGATAAAGCGATTGAATATATAGCTTCACAAAAATATGCAATATTACCCCAATCAACACTATCTAACTCAGTTGGTTCTTTTCTTTTTTTCAAAATATCATCAATTTCATCCTTATAAGCTTGCATCGTTACAATTAATTGTTTAATATTAGTAGTTTCAAAACCATCACTAACTTTTTCCGTGGTCCCATCAAATAAATTATCAAAATATGCTTCTGATATTTCTTTTCCAGTTTTTTCCATACTATTCCTCCTTACCCATAGTATAACACATAAACCCTTATTTTAATATAGATTTCCAATAAATACAGATGATATTTACATATTTATTTTACAACTATCTACAAAAATCATCTTTTTCTTTTTCACCATTTATTTTGTTATATTCTTTTTTATCTATAATATCATTCATATATAAATCATTGGTTATTTCTTCATATGTTTCCTTATCTTTATCTCCAAATAATCCCTGTACTTTATCACTTATATAATCAATAACTTTATTAAACTTATCTTTCCAATATTCTAATTTATCTTTCAATTGTTCTATTTTTGTTTTTAGTGTTGAAATTTCTTCTTCTTTTTCTTCTAGTTCTGATTTTAAATATATTATTTCATTATTTTGATTCTTTATTTCTTTATTAATTTCATCTATATACTTATAATTTTCTTCAAAGTCTTCTTTTATCTTATCTACTGATAAGGAATAATTTGTTATATCTTTAAATTCATTGTTTGATTTATTTACTTCTTCAATATAATCTAGTATCAGTTCTTTATTTTTATTGGATAAAAGTAGATTCTTATTTGATAAAGGTTGATTTTTTAGATTATTGATAATATCTTTTATTTCTTCTGATTTGTTATTTAATTTATTTGCTTGATTATTCAGTTTATTTATCTTTTGTCTTTGTTTATTATAATTCTTTTTTAACTCATTATAGTCTTCCATTTGATTTACTCTATAATCAATATTTCTACCTTTTTGTTTTTCTTTTAATACTGCATTTAAGCCATAAACTTTATTAAATGAATTAATACATCTTTCTCTCATTTTATCTTGTATTTTGGGTAGATTATCTTTTGTAAATACACTACATTTTCCTACTTGTTTTTTCATACCTGTTTTACAGTTTTCTTTTACTGCAACACCTACTATATGTAGATGTGGAGAACTCTCATCAAAGTGTACGGTTGCGTTTGCTACTTTAAAGTCTGGTACTAATTCTTTTAGATATAATACTTGTTCATTATAAACATCTATCATTTTATGTTTATCAACACTCTCTTTCCAATACTCCATATCTCCAAGTTCAATTATAATTTCTACTGCTAAATCATGTTTGGTATCACTACTTATTTTTTTAAAATAATTATCTATTTTTCTATCTTCTCTTACTTGTTTAGAATTATATTCTAATCTTGATTTTTCAAATTCTTTTAAATATAGTTCTTTAACATCTTTTACTATATCATTAGAACCATATAATGTTTTTATTAATTCTTGGTTATTATCATATTGTCTTAAATTATGGTGGTTTACTTTTGATAACTGAATACTATTTTGAATTGCGTTATTATTATAGCTAGTAAAGTTATTATTTTGTTTTGCTTTCTTAGTTTTATTTTTATCATTACCAATATGAAATGAGTATGGCAGTTCTAACATAAATTCACCTCCTAAATCATCTTGAAAATAGTATTTGACAAGATGTATAACTCCCTATATATCTTGTCATACTAACAAGATATGGGAGCTAAGGTTTAACACCTTAGAATCCATTTAAACAAACTTTTCCCACTTTCATTGCTTACGCAACAAAACGTGTTCGTTTGTTTCAGAAGAAGTTTCTTCTTCTTTTGTATAGTAAGGAACAGGTTTGGCTTCTATTATAATTGGTTCCTTACTTAACACAACATTTCCATCACATTCGGCTGGAATGTATTTAAATACATCATCCTCTTCTTCTAGAAATGTTCCTTCATCTTCTTTTATATATAATACTCCCACATCATATATATCCATTTTTTCATCTGGATCTATTTTTCTATAATCTTCTAATGGAAATACTCTTACTATTGTTTCTCCTTCTCTAGGAGTAAATATAGTAAATTTATTTTTTACATTATATGCAGTTTCATAATAACCCACATCATAGAATTGTCTTAATCTATATATTTGTTCTGTTACTTCTTCTTCTGGTAAGTATTCACTTACTCTTATATGACCATAAATATTACCAAATATAGATGGAGTAATTGTTGGTACATATCTATCATAATAACCTTTATAGTATAGTTCATTTGATGTATTTGCGATACTTTCTCTAAACTTAATATAATCTATTAATACAATTCCACCTTTTTCAACAAGTTCTATTTCATCAACATATTTCATTAATAGTTCTGCTTTTTCTTCTCTTGTATAGTCTTTCCAAAACTTATTTTTTTCTTTGAATTTATCTGGATATTTGATAGAGTTGATAAAGTCGATATCTCTTTTAACTAAAATATCATTAGGAGTAAATTTTAGTTTTTCACATACTTCTGTTTCATTTATTTTAGTTTCTAATTCAGCAATAGTATCTTCTACTTTTTTTCTTTGTTCGTTATATTCTTTTAAAGTAAATACTTCATTTATATATGCTTCTCTAATTCTATCAAATTTAGATTTTTGACTTTTTAATTCTTTTTCTAATTCTTCTTTTGGATTTTCTATTTTTTGTTTTATCATAGGTAGGAAGTATTGATTAACTATTGAGTCATATTCTACTAATGAATCCATATACATATCCATAGTTTCTTCTATTACTGATTCTTTTATATTTATTTTACAATCATGACAATAATAGTAATAATATGAATTACCGTTTTTCTTAGTTGTTGCTTTACCACCTAATATTCTTTTACATTTAGGACACTTTAATTTCTGCATAAATAGATAAGTTAAACTTCTTTGATAACTTCTAGAGTTTTTCTTTTGTTGTACTTGACATTCTTCCCAGTATTCTTTACTAATTAATGGCTCAACAACATCAAAATAATATGTTGGATGTTTAGTTAGTTTACCATGTATAAAATCTCCTTTATAGATTGGATTTTCTAGTATTTTTACTATTGTTGAATCTCTCCATATTCTACCTAATACTTTTTCTTCATTTAAGATATTACTTATTTTTTTATAGGATAGTCCATCATGATACATATTAAATATTCTAATAGCGACATCTTTAGTGACATAATCAATAACTAATTTCTTATCTTCGTGTTTATATCCTAGAGGGGCTTGATGAGGAATATGTCCTGCTTTAATAGCACCTGCCATTCCTACTTTTGTTCTTTCACTTGTTCTTTCAATTTCTTGTTGTGATACACTTGTAAGTATTCTTGAAATCATTTTACCATTTGCGTTAGTTGTATTTATTTCATCATTCGCACAGTCTAAATAAGCATCATTTTCTTCTAGGAATGTTAATATCTTTTCCCAATCAGCAACACTTCTTGTAAGTCTATCTAATTTTAATACAACAATAGTATTACATTTTTTATCTTTTATATCTTGTAATAGTCTTTCAAATTCAGGTCTATAATTACCAGTTTTCGCACTTATTCCTCTTTCTTCATATACATCAAATACTTCATAACCTTTATATTCGCACATCATTCTCAATCTTTTTTCTTGTTCTGGTAAACTAAAACCTTCTCTTGCTTGATCTTCTGTTGAAACTCTAATATATAATCCCGCTATCTTTTTTTCATTCATAAATCCCAACTCCTTTACAAAAAAAGGAATCAAAAATACTAGATTAAACTAATATCTTTGACTCCTCAAATAATTTTCTTTCGTTTTTGACCATAGAGCACCTACTTTCTAATAAAAGACGGATACTGCTTGTCATTTATTGCTTATATAATAAACAATATTTATTGATTTGTCAATTATTAGTTTTCTTTTATATAATTTTCTAGTTCTGATAATTTTATTTTTTTACCAAGATTTCGGATATATATTTCATTTGAATAATTGAATGCTAGATATAATTTATCATTTATAATTATTCTATGAGGTTCTATATAAGTTAGATTAGTGTGTTCAATATGCCTAATACTTCCGTTTAATATAATTGGCTTAGTATTACAAAAATCACATATTATTTTAATTCTAGATGATAGAGCCTCCTCAATTTCAATTTCTTCTTTAATTATATTTATCATAGAACTCCTTTCTATGATTTTTTCTTAAAAACGAAAAAATCAATCATTTCTGATTGATATTTGTATAAAAAGTTCGAACAGTTCGAACAGATTCACCATTGGTACCGGTAGTCGGACTTGAACCGACACGGGCAGAACCCACTTGATTTTGAGTCAAGCATGACTACCATTCCATCATACCGGCATGTATTAATTATAACATTATGGTTTGTTATAATCAATATTTATAATTAAATTT
>CAKJXT010000092.1 GCA_918219625.1 Bacilli bacterium | reverse complement strand
TACACCCTTAAATATACCATCAGGGTAAGTCGCAAAATTGCACATTAACCTATTTCCCAAAACACTTACAGTTGTAGTATTAGAAAACCAAAAACTCAAACTATTTAAAATAATAGAAATACAAGTAATAATAATACCTCCAGTAATAACAAAATAAGTAAATAATATAAATGTCTTAATACTTAATCCATAAAAAACCAACATTATATACCCATATAATAAATCACCAATCGCAGAAACAGAAATACCAGAAGTACAAATGCCAATTAAAATATTCTTAGGTTGAACTATAAAAGAATCTATTTTACCTTCATTAATAAAACGAGAAATATGAAATGCTCTTTCAAAGAAAAATCTAGAAAAACCAAAAGTAGCAGAAGCAATTCCCCATAAAAGTAATATTTCCTTAAAACTATATCCTCCCATATCCTCTCTCAAAGAATATAAAACTAACCATTGAATAATCATAGAAGCATTATTAAGCATCATAAAAACAATATTAGATATAAAAGTCGCTTTATTAAGTAACTCTCTCATAACACTATACTTAATAGATAAAAATGAAACCTTAAATTGATTTTTAACCTCCGTTAACATTTATATTCTTTACCCCCTTTCTATAAATAAAATTACAAATTGAATAAGCAATAAATACATAAATAATTTGAGCAATTATAATTAAAATTCCTTTATCAATTGAAAAATCAACAAACAATTTAGCTGGTCCATAATTAACAACATAAACTGGCGTATAAACTAAAATCTTTTGAGCAAATAAAGGAAAATACTCAATAGGAAATAATGTGCCCATAACTAAAATTAATTTACTATAAACCCAATAAAAAGGTCCAGAATCCTCTATAAAAAATGAAAATAAACCAATAGATAAAACTAATAAAGTACTAATTAATAATCCTAAAAACATAGAAATTAAAACAAATATAATTCCTACTAAAGATAAATTAGGAAGACTTCCAATAAACATATATCCAAATAAAATAGATAAAATTGAATAAATTATAAATTTAATAAACATACTTCCAAAATGTGTACTAACTATATATCCAATATAACTATAAGGTTTATTAATATTATAAGCAATATTACCGCCCTTAACATCTTCAGATATTTTATTACACAAAATACGACCATCAACAATAGAATATAAAATCTCAGTGATAACAACATACCACATCATACTAGTCATACTATAACCATTAATTATTTCATTTGGATCACTATATAAATACTCCCATAAATTAAACAAAACAAAAATCATTATAAAATATCCAATAAATGAAACAACAAAATCAAAAACATATTGTAGATTAGTCATAACTTGAGTTTTAAAAATAAATAAATACTTTCTCATACTAATCCCTACTCTTATAAATATCACTAATTATATCTTCAAGTGGTACATTAGAAATATTAATATCTATTATATTATCTGGATTAAGCAACTTTATTGCGTCACTAACACTCTTTTTAGTAGTATCAACTTCTATTTTAAGATTGTAACCCTTATCTTTTAAAATAGTTATTCCATCCTCATCATCTAGATTAACCATCTCTTTCATCTTAGCCTCAACTATTTTTTTATTAAGATAATTATATTTAAGATTTTCCATAGTATCATCCATTACAACAGTACCATTGTTAATAATAATAACTCGCTTACATAACTTCTCAATATCACCAACATCATGACTTGTTAAAAATATAGTAGTCTTATACTCCTTATTCATTCTTTTAATTAAACTACGAATATTCTCTTTAACAACAGGATCAAGACCAATAGTAGGTTCATCCAAGAATAATACCTTAGGCTCATGAATCAATGAAGCAACAATCTCACATCTAATTCTTTGACCTAAAGATAAATTCCTAACAGGTGTATTAATAAATGAATCAAGTTCAAATAATTCAATTAATTCTTCAATCTTCTTCTCAACAACTGCATCTGGTATATCATAAATCGCCCCAAAAAACTTAAAATTATCATAAGGCGTTAAATGAGTCCATAATTGTTCTTTTTGTCCAAATACAGTACCAATTTCATAAGATAATTTCTTTCTATCACGAGAAGGATCTAACCCCATTACCTTAATACTTCCCTTATCTGGATATAAAATACTTGTCATCATCTTTATAGTAGTACTCTTACCCGCACCATTAGGACCAATAAACGCAATCATCTCACCTTTCTCTACAGAAAAACTAACATTACGAACAGCCTTAATAGTCTTATACTTTGGTTTTACAATTGACTTTAAACTACCTTTTAAACCTTTTTCTTTTAATTTAACTTTAAAACTTTTAGATAAATCTTTAACTTCAATAACTGCCATACTATCACACTCCTTTATTATAAACTACTATAAATTATAACACATTCGTGATAAAAGAACAAAAAAAATCACGAATAAAAATCGTGACTCCAATAACTATTGTGTAGGCAAAGCCCGGGATAGCTCGAATAATCTTATATCCCCTCACTAGATATAAATAATAACAAATAAAATCTATTTTGTCAAACTCTTTTTATAAACCTTCTCAATCTCACGAGCAATATGCATTATATCACCATCATATTTATAATCAGCAAAATAATCATAATCAGTTTCACCCATATTAACTATGAATAGTTTCTTACATTTATTAAATCTCTTTTCAACAATAAAATCATGAACTAAACTAGCTGCAGGATTAACTCTTAAGCTACTACCAACAACTAATAAACAATTAGCGTACTTAATCTTCTCTTTAGCGCTCATCAACAAATAATTATCCAAAGGCTCTTCGTATAAAACAATATCAGGTCTAATAAGTCCACCACAACTACACTTAGGAACTAAATCAAAAGAACTAATATCAGAATACTTTTTACCACAATCACTACAATAAAATCTACAAGCATTACCATGAAGTTCAATAACATCTTTTGAACCCGCCATAGTATCAAGTCCATCAATATTTTGAGTAATAACACCACTAACAATACCAATACTCTCTAAATTACTAATAACCTTATGCATTAAATTAGGTTCAACATTTCCATTAATTAAATTTTCTCTAAAAAACTTATAAAATTCAATTGGATTATCTAACATAAAATGATGAGATAATATCTCTTCGGCATTTATATTTTCTTTATATAAACCATTCTTACCTCTAAAATCTTTTATACCACTTGCAGTAGAAAGACCAGCACCACTAAATACAACTATACTTTTCTTATCAAGAAAAGGTCTAAAATTATCCATAAATTCCTTTTTATCTACTATCATAGAAATCACCTAAACAAATTATAGCACAAAAAAAAGAACTATACAAAAGTATAATTCTTACATCTTATCTACAGTAGAAATACCTAATATAGTTAAAGCATTCTCCAATACTGTTTTAATCGATTTTAATAATCTAATTCTAGAAGATTTAAGAACAATATCTTCCTCATTACTAATATTAACATTCTCATAAAATCTAGAAAAATCTTGAGTTAAATTAAATATATACTTAGTTAAATGAGCTGGTTCATAAGACTTAAGAAGTTCATCAACAACCATAGGAAAGTTATATAAACTCTTAACAATCTTCTTCTCTATATCAGTAGTATATTTAATCTCATTAGATAATTCAATTTGATTATTCTTTAAAATAGAATTAATTCTAACAATACTATATAAAATATACATACCAGATTCACCAGTAAAGCTAGTTGCGCTGTCTAAATTAAAATTAACAATCTTATTCTTAGAAACATTAAGCATAGTAAATTTAACACATGCATTGCATAAAGTCCTTAAATCATCATCTGATACCTCTGTACCTCTTTTAGAAAACTCATTCTTTAAAGTTTCTTTAACAGCTTTAATAAAATCAGTAACAAGAACAACAGTACCACCACTAGTACTCATTCTTCCACCATCTAATAAGACATAAGCATAAGAAATTAACTTAGGAGACTTATATCCTAAAATATCCATAATAGCTGAAATTTCTTTAAAATAAGTTTCTTGATCCTCACCTAAAACAATAAAGTTATTCTTATCATTCAATCCCATCTTATACATAGTATAAGCAATATCTTTAATTGGATATAAAGAAGTATTATTAGAACGAGTAAGCACCATAACAGGTTCCTTTAAAGCAATATCATAACCAGATAAATCAACACAACCTCTACCTAACTCATCAGTAAAGAACTTTCCTTTTTCTTTCAATTTATCTAAGATACTATTTAAATAATCATTATAAACATAATCAGACTCATGAGTAAATACATCCCATGAAATACCCATCTCACCAAATATTTTAAGTTGACCTTCTACACACTTATCAGTAATAGACTTAAACTTATCAATATATTCTGGATTCCCTGCTTCAACCTTCTCTAAATAATCAAAAGATAACTTCTCAATAGATTCATCCTCTTTTGCGTCCTTACTAATTTTAACATAAACATCTAATATAGAAGCAAAACTCTCATCGGCTAAACCATACTTTTCAATACCAATAATAAGTAAAGCAATCTTCTTACCTAAATCATTTATATAATAATGTCTTTCTACATTATATCCACAAAAATCATATAGACGAGACATAAAATCTCCAAGTAAACTATTTCTACATCTTCCAATATGAGGTTCAGCATTTGGATTAATAGAAGTATGTTCTATTAATAAACCTTCACCTTTACCTTGATTTAAAGAACCATACTTATTACCTAAAGACTCAACATCACTAATAACACTACTAGATAACTTATCATAATCTACATAAAAATTAACATAAGGTCCCATTACCTTAATATCAGTAAAATAACCATTTTCATCAACAAAATTATCCTTAATCTTATTCGCAACATCAAATGGACTCTTTAACTCTTCAGTTCTATAAGCAGCACATTGAATACTATAATCACCCATTCCATCCTTAGGAGGAATCTCAATAATAACATCATGCCCTAAAATATCATTAACTTTACTGTTAATATAACCCTTAAAATCCATAAAATCACCCTTTCAAATAAAAAAATCCTATAAATTTAAGGACGAATAATTCGCGGTACCACCTTAATTCATAGAATTCTATGCTCTCTTTCTCTTAACGCGAGTAACGATTAAACTCCAAGATACGTTCATAAAACATTACTATTACCTTTCACCAACCGGTAACATCACTAAAGTAAGAGGTTTTATTACTACTTCTCTTCCTCATTTAAATTAACTAGATTATACTATTAAAATTTAAACTTGTCAAATATTTGGTGCAAGGAAAGGGATTTGAACCCTCACAGACATATGTCCACTACCACCTCAAAGTAGCGCGTCTACCATTCCGCCATCCTTGCATAAAAGAATTACACTGATCTTTGAAAAGGATTTAAAACTCTTTTCAAAACTCTTTGTGATTTTTCTTCAGATTCTTCTTTTTCAGTTTTTTTATAAAAAGGATAATCGCATAAAGGACCCTCATATATTATTTGCGCACCTAACTTTTTAACCCACTCTTCAGCTACAAAATTAACAGGTCTAGGAGAATAATAAGAAACACCCGAACAATCTAAACCAGCATAAGCTAAAACATACCTAACAAACTCCGAACAATAAAAATGTTTTTTAGATTGTCTTTTTTTGTCAAATAAAGCATACACCAAACCTAATATATTATATTTATACTCATCTTGATTACTTAACATTTCATCAATACATTTTTTAGCTCTGTCATAAATATCCTTATCAACAGGAATCGCTATAACCTTGCAAATAGTTCCTTTAAACTTCGCAAAAGTACCAGAATCTATATGCTCAGTTACAAATCCACCTATGAAAGGAATGTTAGGATACTTTCTTCCAAAAGAAAACATCGTATCAAGTTCAAATTTTGAAGATAAATCTCCTTCTTGATTTTTTCCTTCTACAGTTGCAATGGAACTATGATTATATGGAGCACCCGTAACAAACTTTATAGTTCTAGATAATATAGTTCCAGTTTGAGAAATAACAATTAAAATCCAATACATATACATCTACCTATATAAGTTTATCACAACAAACAATTAATAACAAGAAAAAAAGAAGAACTTAAACTAGTCAATAAAAAGTAGACAGTGAAAAAGAGAGATTAAAACCCTGATTCAATTTTATATTGAATTGGGGTTTTATAATCTAATGCATAGCTAGGTCTTTCATTATTATAATAATTG
>CAKJXT010000091.1 GCA_918219625.1 Bacilli bacterium | reverse complement strand
GCATGTCTTAGGCATGCCGCCAGCGTTCATCCTGAGCCAGGATCAAACTCTCCAAAAAAATTTATCTTTAATTTTTTAGTTTGAATTGTTTTGTCCTAACTTTTGAATTGACATTTTGCTCAGTTTTCAAAGATCATTTCTTTCTTCCACAAAAGAAGTACCAATAGTTTAACACTCTTCTTTTTTTTAGTCAAGCGTTTTTTTGATTTTTTTTATTATTTTTTTCTTTTCCGTGGAAAACATTAACAATATAACAAATTTTTATCCATATGTCAACTGGTTTTTCGATTTTTTTAACATTTTATTCAGATTTTACACTTGTGTACTCATTATAGTATTTATAATTTGTTTCTTCTTCAAATATTATGTGCAATTCTTCATCTTTATTCTTATATATGTCTATAAGTTCTTTCATCGCATTATTTATTACCATATCTAATTCATCTGAATAGTTCATTATCCTTTTGTGATATTTATATTCGCTCTTATCTAATATTTTATAGTCACCGCTTGGAAACACTCTCAGGTCTAAATCATAGTCAATATATTTTATAGTACCATCTTCTATTATAAATGGTGTTGCTATATTACAATAGTAATATATTCCATCTTTTTTGAGTTGCGCTATTATGTTAAACCATTTATCTTTAAAGAAGTATACTATCGCCGGTTCTTTTGTTCTCCAAATATTTCCTTCTTCTTCTGTTACTTGTGTTTTATTATTTCCAAAGACTATATAGTCTTTTTTGAAATCTAATACAACCGCTTCATTCCATGCTCTGTGTACTCTTCCGTCGTGTTTATAGCACTGGATTTGCAGTTTATCTCCTATACATATTTTCTCCATTATATCTCCCTCTTTTAACATTATATACTTTTTTGTTTAAAAATCAAAGTATTGTTTTTATTAATAAAAAAATTGTGCACATCGCACAATTATTTTAATATTATTTTTATTGCTTCTTGTAATTGATTATCATTATCATGTGTTGGATTATCATAGTAGTCTTTATTGAATTCCACATCGACATCTACTTCTACACCTTTTTCATGTATCCAATTTCCTTTTGGAGTTAACCATTTTTTTGTTGTAAATTTATATTGTTCTCCATCAGGAAGAGTTTTTAATTCTTGAACAGTTCCTTTTCCGTATGTTGCTTTTCCTACTAATGTTGCTCCATATTCTTCTTTCATTGTTGCCGCTAATATTTCTGATGCTGATGCACTTGATTTATTAGTTAGTATTACTATTTTGTATTGTTTTGTTTCTTTTCCTTTTGAGTATGTTTTTTCTATTCCATTTTTATCTTCCGTTTGATAGATTATGTGACTTGAGTCTAAGAATAAGCTTAATATATTTTCTACCGCTGTTAGATGTCCGCCTGTATTTCCTCTAACATCTATTATTAGGGAGTCTATACCCTTATTTTCTAATTCTTCTAATTGTTTTTTGAATTGTCCATATGTATTATTCGCGAATATAGATATATACATGTACCCTATTTTTTTATTTTGCTTTTCAAATATTTCACTTTCAACTGATGTAATTGTTACTTTCTCTCTTTTTATTTCTTTTTTTATTATTTCATCTTTTCTTTTTATTTCTAGTGTTATTACCGGATTTTCACTTGTTTTTACTAATGATACAAATTCCGATGTTTCTACATTTTCTAAACTTTTTCCATTAATTGATTTAATTATATCAAGCGGTTCTATTCCTGCTTTTTCCGCTGGTGAACCTTTTATAACACTATAGACCACTATATTATTATCTGAGTCGTTTACTATTTCAACACCTATTCCTTCGAATGATCCTTCTAGTGTTGTTGCAAAAGAATTTGAGCTTTCTTCATCTATGTATGTTGTATATGGATCATCTATGGATTCCAACATTCCGGATATTGCTTTATCTATTAATTCTTTTTTGTCTAGATCACCATAATAGTTTTCCACTATATAATTATAGTTATCTATAAACTTTTTTAGTTCTTGATCATTATTATTAACTTTTATATTTTTCTTTTCTATCGCCACTTTAAATAACGATAGGCCTATTATAAATCCTATTATTAGTGTTATTATTATTAATACTATTACTTCTGATAATTTAAATTCTTTTTGTTGTTCTTCCATTTTATACCCCTTTTCTTTAATACACTATTAGAAAAAATAATTACTTGGAGTAATTATTTTGACATTCTATCTAATTTTCCTATTATATTATCCTTTCCTTCATATGTAGAAATTATTTTTCCCTCTTTTATTCTTAATAATGTTGTTTGGCTAAATCTCATGTCTTTTGAATTTTCTACATTTAATTTTGATTCTTCTGCTATAAAACTCTTATTAAATGAGTTGTCAAGTTCTATGTAGTAGTATGGTACTGAATCTTCTTTTGTCATAGCGTAGTATGTTAGATTGTTTTTATAAGATTCCACATATTTATCGTCATTCTTATATGCAAGTACATAGTATTCATTATCTTTTTGTGATAGTACATTGCTTACAAGTATTTTTTGATATTGAATAGTTGCTTCTGTTGTCTCTTCTTGCGATGATGTTTTATTTTCATCATTCTTTACTACAAATAGTGTTATAACATAGAAAATTGCAAATGCTATTGCCACAATTACTATTAAAAGCACTAATTTAGCCATTTCGTTGTCTGAAGAAAAAACCGAATTATTCTTCATTTTCTTACTTTTGTTTGCTTTTTTCATTTTATCACCAAAGTCATTATAGCATAAAAAAATAAAAATAGATATATTTTTAATCTATTTTTACATTTTTAATAATTCTGTTATTTTTGTATCGCCGCAGTTGTTAATGAGTTCGCTACACTTATCAGTTCTTCTGGTTCTAGTGTGTTTGATACTAAATAGTATTCCATTCCTTGATTTACCCATGTTATTGACGTATCATCCATTATACCAATAGAATTATCCAATTGATACGGTTCGCCATTTACTGATGTTATTCCTTTTTCATCTTGATTTACTGTTTCTTGTATTAACATAAATGGATTATCTCCAGTAAATGTCATTATTACTCTTTCCCCATTTTTTTTTGATACTTTGTTTTGTGACGATAAATATGTATTTTGCGGTATATACATTGGATATATTATATCTTCTATTTTAGATACAGGTTCTTCTATATCTTTTGACACTGTCATGTTGTTTTCTAATTTAAATATGTCTTCATTATAGTTTGGATTGTAGTCTATTTTATTTATTTTTGTTTTGATTTTTATTTTATCATTTTCATCTAGTACTTCTACTTGATATATTTCTTTTTCTTTATTTATATATATTTTTTGTTTTTTTAAGTCTTTATTATTTGAATAGTTTGTTTTTGTAGTTATGATATAACCATCTTCATTTTCTTCTGATATATATTCATTATCACTTTTTATATCATTTATTAGATTTTGTAATAAATAACTTTGTGAATTATTGTATGGCCATTCACTTTGAAATTTGAAACTTTTATTTAGTGATGGTGTCAAGACATAAACTCCGTCTTTGTTTCTTAGTATTATTTGTTCATGATTATTTGTTTTGTTTTTTAAACTAACTTTAAAGTTATTATCCTTCTTATACGCCACATCCACATCATATGAATATGTATTTTCATTATTTATTATTTCTAATATTCCTTCTAAATGATATGATTCTGTTTCTTCTATCTTTTTTGTTAAATTTTTTATTGTTGTTTCACTACTATTTTTTCCACATCCAGATATAATAATCAAAGATAGTGTTAAAAAAATTATTTTTTTTATTTTTTTCATTTTGCACCTCATTCTTTCATTAAATTATATTTTTTGTTTTTTTAAATATGATGAATATTTTTTTGTTTTTTGTTTAATATAATTAATAGTAAGAAAGGGTGAAATTATGGAGACATTACAAAAAGCATGTTTAGTTGTTACTATTATTGGAGCTATAAATTGGGGTCTTATCGGTTTATTTGATTTCAATTTAGTTGAGACAATATTTGGCATTGATAGCATGTTATCAAATATTGTTTATATTTTAGTTGGTATTTGTGGTTTGGTAAATATTGGTATTTTGTTAAGCCATATCGAAACAAAGTAAAATAAGCAACTGTTTGTTGCTTATTTTTTTGTTATCTTAACTTTTACTTTTTTTGTTTTTGAAACATATTCTACTCTTAAATCTGTTCCTTCAACATTTACATCAACTTCATATTCCCCTTCTGTATATCCTTGTAGGTCAATATATGCATTTATGTTATCTGCATTTATTTGGTCTATTACGCTTGAGACACCTTTAACATTCACCTGTACAAAACTATCTTCTGAGCTTACAGCACTGACTTTGTATTCATTTCCTAGGTTTTTTGTTTCTATTGCGACATTATCTATATCTTTATCAGAAACATTGTCTAGTGAAATATTTACTGTTATGTTATTCGCGCTCATTGATTTAACACCTACTGGTTTTGGTATTTCTAGTTTGTATTCTGTGTTTTTAGCTAAATCTGTTACATCAATTTCTACAGGTATGTAGTTAAGTGATTCAATGCTACTTGCTTCACCATATACTGTTGCTTTTGTTTCACTCGTCTTTATTACACTTATTGCTTTTCCAAACGCTACGTTTCCTTTTGGAATTACTTTAATCGGCAATTCTTTTGATGGTGATGATATTTCTACATTTACATCAACTTTTGCTGGGACAAGTTCTACGTTTATTACATTCCCATCTTGATCATATGCTTTTAGTGGAACATCTTTTATTGTTTTCTTTCCTATTTCTTGTGTTGAAATGTTATTAACATCTAATAGTGCTTTTACTGTTGCGACTTTCTTTATTTGTTTTTCTGCACCTTTTACTACTACCGAATCATCATCTACACTTATGTTACTAAGTATTAGTTTGCTATTTAATTTGTCTTTGTTTAATACATCTATTGTCATTGTTGTTGCTAATGATGATTTGTTATGAATTATTACTGTAGCATATGCAGGGTTAACTTTGTAGTCTACAGATGATATTCCTTGATTGTATTTGAATTCAACTTTATGCGTTCCTGCTTTTAAATCTGTTAGGTCTAAAGTTACTTCGTTTGTTCCGGATTGTTTCGCAATATAAAGGTTTGCTTTATTTCCTATTAGCGTTATATCCACACTTTCTGGCAATCCTTCTATTACATATGCTTCTTCATTATATATTGCTTTTACTGGTTGGTTTGACAATACTTCAGCTGAACTTTCCGAGTAATATATTATTTTTTGATCAATTACTATAAATATTCCTACTGCTAATGCCAATGATATGAATAATAGGTTATTCGATTTAGACAGGAATTTTTCCATGCTTCTTCCTGAGTTTTCAAATTTTTTTGATATCATTACAATAATCTTTGTGACTGGAACTATTATGAATTTATCAAATGTCTTTATTATTGGATTTAGTATTTTTTTAATCGGATTCTTTTTCATCTAACAAATCCTCCTCTAGCATTAATTTTTTAGGTCTTAGTTCATCTAATAGTTTTAGTTTTACTTCATCAATACTTAGATTATAGAATAGTTCTCCTCCGATTGCGATTGATAGTCTTCCTGTTTCTTCTGATACTATTAGTGATATACAGTCCATTTCTTCTGATATACCTAGTGCAGCTCTATGCCTTGTTCCTAGTCTTTTGCTTATTCTAACATTATCACTTGTTGGGAATACTGCTCCTGCACTTGTAATTTTATCTCCTTGGATTATTACGCCACCATCATGTAGTGGGTTATTTGGAAAAAATATTGAAATTAATAATTCACTTGATATATCTGCGTAAAGTTTTTTTGATTTTGCGATATAGTCATTTAAACTATTATCTCTTTCTAGCACTATAAGTGCACCTATTCTATTTTTTCTTAGGTAGTCTGCTGCTTGAGCTATTTCATACACTAATTTTTCTCTTTCATCTACTGTTAAAACTTTGTGTCTTCCTAATAATTGACTTCTTCCTAATTGTTCAAGTACGTTTCTAATTTCTGGTTGAAAAATAATTATTAGAGCTAATGGTCCCCACATTATAACATAGTTTAATAAATACCCTATTGTTGTTAAGTTTAATAGGTCACTAAATATTTTTAATACAATTATTACTAGTATTCCTTTGAATAAAAGTACCATTTTTACATTTTTTCTTAAGTTTTTAAGTATATAGTATAGAATTAACCATACTAATAATACATCTATTAGTTTTTTTGCTAAACTGAATATTCCTGTTACTGTCATATATTCCTCCTACATTCAAATAAAATTATATCATATTTTTTTTGTTTTAGAAATATTTTATTTTTTTCTAATAAATTACCCCATTCTTTTTTATAAGCATGGGGTCTTTAAAATTTCCATATATCATCATCTATCGAATCATTATACAAGTTTGTTTCATTTTCAGTCTCGGTGTTTGAATTTTCTGCTCTTTCTAGATAATTTGTTTCTTTTATTTGTTCATTATTTTGTTGAGCATTTGTAAATATTTCTGGTATTTCACCTTCATATTTATTTTCTTGTGTATTAAATGCAAATTGATCGTCTTGTTGTTCTGATGATTCAATTTCTATATCATTTGTTTCATTATTGTATTCATTATATTTTTCTCGTGTATTTTCTACGTTTTGATTATTTTCTTCTATTTGGTATTGTTGCGATTCTTGATTTTGGTCAGCTTGTTGTTCACTAATTTGATTTATTTCATTATTTAAAGATGTTGGATATTCCTGTTGTGTTGTTCGATGTGTTTCTTGGTTAGCATCAGTATCATTTTGTTCCAATGATTGATTATCATTTTGTTGTACTATTTCATTTTCTTGAACTTCGGATTGTATTTGTTCTTCTTGTTTATTCATTTTACTTAATAGTTGATTGTAATTTTTATTTTCTAAATCTTGAAGACTAATATTTAAATTTTCTAAATTATTTATATCTGGGACTATTTGAACTGGTTCTTCTTGTTCAATAGGTTGTTGGGTTTCTTGTGCAAATTCTTTTGGAAGTTCTGAGTAGTACAAATCATTTATTGGATTTTCTTCTTGTTTTTTTATTGTTTCTTCTGTTTTATTTTGGCTTTGCATTGGATGTAATGGCTCATAGAGGGCTGCCATTTCCTCATCTATTTGTGATTCATTATTTTCTATGGGTTTTATTTCATCTTGTGCATTATAATAAAATGCATCTTCTTTATTTTGTTCCTCTTTAGTTTCTTCAGGTATGTCTTCGTATGTTTGTTCTTTCGGTATATATTTATTGTTGGTATTGTTTTGCTTTTTTTCTTTTGTATCTGCTTTATATCCTATTAAGGCTAGAATAGATACAATAGCAATGCAAAAAAACCAACCTATATTATTGATTAGAAAATCCATTGTATAGCCCTCCCATTTTATTCTTAATTTAATCTTATCACATTTGTATTTTTTTATCAAGTGTTATTTATGTCGATTTTTATTGTTAGATTTTTTGTTTTTAAAAAAAATGTAGGTTTTTCCTACATTTTTTTATCTATATGTATTTCTTATAGTCCATTGTTAGGTATTTTGAATTATTTCCTAGCCCTGGCATTGTCATTATATCCCCCATATATATAACAATAAATCCTGCACCATTTTGAAGTTGAATGTCTGTTACAGTCATTTCGAATTTTTTAGGCCATCCCAATATTTCTTTATTATCTGTAATGGATGCTGGTGTTTTTGCAATACAAATTGGCAATTTTTCATATTTAGTGTTTTTTATTTTATTTATTTTTTGTTTTGCTTCTTCTATATATATTACATTTTTTGCTCCATAAAGTTTACAAAATTTATTTATTTTTTCATATATATCTTCTTCCAATGCGTATATTTCAAATTTCTTTTTGCTTTCTTTTATATTTTTGATTTTTTTTGCAAGTTCAATACATCCGTCTTCACCATCTTGGTACATGGAAGAAATAACAAAGTCCACATTAAATTCTTCCACATATTTTTTTACTTGTTCAATTTCTTCTTCTATATCATCTATAAATTTGTTTAATGATACGATTATATTACTATTAAAGTTTTTCATTAGGTTTATGTGAAATCCTAGATTACATATACCGTCTTCTAGATTTCCATTTCCATTATACTTTAAAGCTTTGATTGTTGCATTAATAACTATTGCATCGGGATATATATTATTAAGTCTGCATTTTATGTCTAAGAACTTTAGCGCTCCCATATCACTTCCAAATCCCGCTTCTGTAATAACATAGTCAGATATTCCAAGTGCATAGTTTGTTGCAATGATACTGTTACATCCGTGTGCAATGTTTGCAAAAGGGCCTCCGTGTATGATTGCTGGGTTATTATATCCAGTTTGAACTAGATTTGGTTTTATTGCATCTTTTAATAGTATTGTCATTGCATCAGTACATTTTAATTCTTTTGCAAATACTGGTTCATCTTTGTCATTATATCCTATTATTATATTGTCTAGTTTTTCTTTTAAATCATGTATATCTTTTGCTAAACATACTATAGCCATTATTTCACTTGCTGTTGTTATAACGAATGTTTCTTTTCTATCATTTAATTGAATACTTCTTAATGCCCTATCATTTACATCTAAGCATCTTTTAAATATTACTGTTTTGATTTTTAGTTCGTTTCCTTGATAAATATGGTTATCTATAACTGCTGATAATAAATTATTTGCACTTGTTATAGCGTGGAAATCTCCATTAAAATGCAGGTCAATATCATTTTCTGGTCTTACTACTGCTTTTCCTCCACCAATTGCTCCACCTTTTGTTCCAAATACTGGTCCAAGCGACGGTTCTCTTAATACCACAATTGAGTTTTCTCCTATTTTGTTTAATGAATCATTAAGGCCTATACTTAGCGTTGTTTTTCCTTCACCTTGTGGTGTCGGGTTAATCGATGTTACTAATATTAATTTCCCTTTTTTTGGTTTACTTGTGTAATCAAGTATTTTTGCTTTATATCTTCCATATGGTTCAATATTGTTTTCAATGTTTATTTTTTTTGCTATATCTAATATATTCATCATATCTTTCATAATATCACCTTCTATAATTATATTAAAAAAGCAATTCCTATATATATTTTAGCATTTTTATTATATAAATAAAACTCAAACTGATAAAGTTTGAGTGTTTTTTCTAATTTGGTGGAGCTGAGGAGAATTGAACTCCTGTCCAGAAATATTTCCAACTAAACTTCTACAAGCTTAGTTAGTTATTTGATTTCCTATAATATGTTAGTAACTAACAACCCATAGTATAGTAAGTCTATAGTATTCACTAATATTGCTAGACAAAATATTAGTATATCCCACTAAGTTCGAACCTCTCTAATACCCCATGGGAGAGGATAGAAGAGAAGTTGCATTTCTTAAATTCTAATTAAGCGAAGGCAACAACGTTACGATTGAACATTGAAGCAAATGCGTTTTTAATTTTATTTCCGTTTATTTTTTGTTTGGATTTACGGTTCCCACCGGCTTGCCATTTAGCCAAATTTATTTCTGTCGAAACCTAGACAGCCCCATAAAAAAATTATAACATATTGTTAAAAAAAGTCAAATGGTACTTTTATTATTTTTTTTCATATTATATACTAGGTGATGTTATGAATAGAAAATGGTGGTTTGGTCGTGGTAAATGGTGGTGTTTTTTCTTTGCATTTTCTATTATTCTTTTTTATCAAATATTACTAACTTTTTTCATTCTTACTAGATTCAATATTTTTCTTATTTTTTTGTTCATGGGTATCGTTTTTTGGTCTTTTATTAGAATAATATGGTGAGATTATTTTTTCTGTTTTTTCTATTTGATCTATTATTCTTCTTATCTCTTTTGTTTTTTCATATTCTGATTTCTTTTCTTCTATTTTAGGTGGAAGTGCCATTAATATGAATAATAGTTTTCTTTCTTCTTCATATAGTGGATAGTTTTTTTCATATTGTTTTAGTGTCTCTGAAAATTCATATTTAGAACCTTCTTTTATATATAATTTGTATAAGTCAAATATAGGTATTCCAATTTTTGATTTATTCCAACTTATTAAGTATGGTTTATCATTTTCTATAAAGTGTTCTAGTGAAAGATTGTTGTGTAGTACTACTAGTCTTTTTTTTGTTTTTTGTTTTACTATTTTATACCATTCATCTAATTCTTTATTTGCGTAGTTTAGTGCATTAAATATTTTTGATATATTTCTTGCTAGTAAGTATTCAGATGGACTCATATATATTTTTGTATCTATTATATTTATATTATCATTATAATAACTGTATAGGTATTCTATATTATTCTTTATATCTTCATATATTTCTTTATAGTCATTTTCTTCTGTTTCTTCGTAATGTGTTGTTTTATTATGGAGTAGGCTTACTAAATTTATCATGTCTATCATTTTTTGTTCGTTTGGGATTTCATATGATTTTATGTGTTCTGTTATTTCATATTCGTCATTGTCGTCACTTATGATTTTAGGTATATAGTTAAAGTTTCTTGTTTTGAGATAGTCGTATATATGTTGTTGCTTGTTTTTTTGTTTTATGTGATATATGCCTGTTTTTGTTTGTATCTCAAGATTATTATTGTTTCTTTTATAATTTCTCGGTTTTAAGTCATATTTTTTTAGTATTTCATTTATTTCCTGCATCTTTTTTCTCTGGGATTATTATTTTATCTCCTAGTTTTAGTTCATCTAGGTTATTGTATTCTTCTAGTTTTTCTTTTGTTGTATTGTATTTTGATAGTATTGTTTCTATTGTGTCTCCTTCTCTTACTATATATACATAGTATGTACTATATTCATCTGTTTCGTTTAAGTAGTTATCGAATATATTTTTTTGTTCTGGTTGTTTTTCTACTGTTTCTGATTTTTCTTCTTTTGGTTCTTCTATTTCTTCTGTTTCTGCTTCTATACATCTTTCTTCTTTTAATTCCATTATTGTTTCCTCTCTTTCTACTTTTTCCTCTGGTAGTTCAATTAAGTTATCGATTGCTACTTCTATATTTACACTTAATATATTACTGTTGATTATTTCATAGTAAAAGTCTTCTATTTCTATCGCTATGTCATCACAGTTGTATTTTTCATCTATTTTTATGTTTGTTGGTATTATGAATTCAAATGGGTCTGTTTTTGTGCTGGTATCTGTTATTTTATATGAACCATTTATTATTAATTCTCCTTCTATTTCATTTTCATTATTATGAAGTGTATTTTCTAATGAAATACTTGTTATTTCATTTACATTTGTTTTAAATGTTAATTGTTTTTTTAATGGTATTATTTTTTTCATATTTGCCTCCTATTTAATAGTATGAAAAAAAAGGTAGTTTATTCTACCTTTTCTTTAAATATTATTTTGAATACTTCATTATAGTTTTCAACTGGAATATATTCTATGTGTTTTTTTATTTCTTCTGGTATTTCATCGATATCTGCTTCATTATCTAACGGAATTATTACTTTTTTGATATTGTTTCTACATGCTCCTGTACTTTTTTCTTTTAGTCCTCCTATAGCTAGTATATTTCCTCTTAGTGTTATTTCACCTGTCATCGCTATGTTGGTTGACACTTTTTTTCCTGTTAGTGCGCTTATTATAGCGGTTGTTAGTGCGATCCCTGCGCTTGGACCGTCTTTTGGGATTGCTCCTTCTGGAACATGAATATGAATATCGTTTTGAATTATTGTTTCGTAGTCAATTTTGAATTTTTTACAGTTTGATTTTATATAACTAAGTGCGATTTGTGCACTTTCTTTCATTACTTCTCCAAGTGATCCTGTTAATACTAGATCTCCTTTTCCTTTATAGAAGTTTACCTCTATTGGTAATACATCTCCACCGTATGAAGTGTATGCTAGTCCATTAACTACTCCAACTTGTCCATTTTCTTTTTTGTATATATAATGATATTTTTCATTTCCTAAGTATTCTTTTAGGTTTTCTTTTGATATATATACGCATTCTAGTTGTCTACTATTCATAACTATATTTGTTACTATTTTTCTGATTATTGTTGATAGTTTTCTTTCTAGTTCTCTTACTCCTGCTTCTTTTGTATAGTTTCTAATTATTGTTAGAAGTGCTTCATCATCTATCATTAGTAATTCTTCTTGAAGTCCGTGTTCTTCAGCTATTTTTTTTATCAAGTGGGTTTTACATATATCTAGTTTTTCATATTCTGTGTATCCTCTAAGTTCAACTATTTCAAGTCTATCCCTTAGCGCTTCTGGTATTTGTTCTATATAGTTTGCGGTTGTTATAAATAGTACTTTTGATAGATCATATTCTTCTTCTATATAATTATCTGTGAAGTATTTATTTTGTTCTGGATCGAATACATCTAATAGTGTGCTTGCAGGATCTCCTTTTATATCTTTTGTCATTTTATCTATTTCATCTATTAAGAATACTGGATTTATGCTTCCTGCTTTTTTCATTGATGAAATTATTCTTCCTGGGCTTGATCCAATGTATGTTTTTCTATGTCCTATTATTTCTGCTTCGTCATTTATTCCACCCACTGACATTTTTACAAATTTTCTATTCATTGCTTTTGCTACTCTGAATGCTAGTGTTGTTTTTCCAACTCCTGGTGGACCAACTAAGCATATTATTGGTCCTCTTAGGCTGTTTGTCATTTGTTTTACCGCTAAGAATTCTACTATTCTTTCTTTTACTTCTTCTAGACCATAGTGTGATTCATCTAGACTTTTTCTTACACTTTTTAAATCGTTATTATCTTCTGTTTCCTCTTCCCATGGTAGATCTAGTAACCAGTCTATATAGCTTTTTACCACACTTGTTTCTGGGGACATTGGTGATAGATTCTCGTATTTTTTTAGTTCTTTTTGTAGTCTATCTTTTATTCTTATCGGAGCTTTAAGTTGTTCTATTTTTTCTTTTATTTCTTCTATTTCTGTTTCTTTATAGTTTTCGTCTCCAAGTTCTTCTTTTATTGTCTTTATTTTTTCTCTTAGTATGAATTCTTTTTGATTGTTATCTATATTTCTTTTTACGCTTGCGTCTATTTTTTTATCTATTTCGTAGAGTTCTTTTTCTTTATATAAATCTTCTAGTATATATTGAGCTCTTGTTGATGATTTTGATTCATTTAAGTATTCATTTAGTCTTGGAGGTTCAATTGGTAAGAATGGTGCGATAATGTCTGTCATTTTTGATAGATTTGTCACATTTGTTAAAAGTGCGATTACTCCATTACCTAGTTTTGGTATTGTTCTTGAGCATTCTTCTACTTCTTTATTTAGTTTTCTTATTATTGCTTTTTCTTCTTGTTCGTCTATATTTTCTTCTTCGATTGTTGATACTATTGATTCTAGTATTTCAAAGTTATTGTTTAAATTTAGATATTCGTGTATTTGCGCTCTACGTTCTCCTGTTATTATTACTCTTGTTTTTCCATTTGGCAATTCCATTCTATGTGTAATTGTAGATATTACTCCTATTTTAGGTAGTTTACTTGTGTCTGGATTTTGGGCGTCCATATTTATTGTACTTACGACTAGTATTTTATTTTCATGAAACATTTCTGATACGTCTATTATATTTTTGCTGTCTTCATTTGAGAATTCAAGTCTTATATCGTTGTTTGGAAGTAAAATTATTCCTTTTAGTATAATGACTGGTAAGTTAAGTTTAATCATAATTTCGCCTCCTAAAATTGTGCTTTATTATAGTACAAAAAAAATTAAAAGTCTACATTTTTGAGCAACTTTTAATTGGTATTTTTTTCACTTAGTAATTCTTCAATTTTTACTATTTTAAATCCCTTGTTTTTTATATAATTTATTGTTAATTTTAGTTCTTTTTTGGTTTGATCATTAAGTTCGATTGATATTATTTTTCCATTTGATAGTTCTTTTTTTGTTTCTTGAAGCAAGTTTTTGGTTATTTTGTTTATTTTTATTGAGTGTCTTTGTTCTTTTGCACATTTTTCTATTTCTTGTCTATTGTATTCTTGTATATAACAATAGTTTGGTGTTTTATTTATGTTTTTTTCTATATCAACTTCTGTAAAGTAATTGTTTTTGATATTGTTTTCGTTATTTTTTAAAATTGTTACCTTTGTTTCTTTTAATTCTTGCGCATTTATATTGCTTTCTTTTATGATTATTATTATTGATATTTCTTTTTTTGTTTTATTTCCTGTTTCTATATATTTGTCGTATATATCTTCTATTGATATTTTTGGTTTTGTTTGGTCATATACATAGTTTTCATTATTGTATTTTCCTTGTCTTTTCATTTGCTCGTATGTTTTTTCTTCATTTACTTTTTTTCCATATATTCCTGGTGTTATTTTATTTTCTTCTATTTTTGCATCTATCGGATCTTGTTCGAATTTAGTTTTTTCTTCTTTTATTTTTATCATTATGTCATCGGTTTCTTTTATTACCATTGATGTTTTTTCTGTTATTATAAAGCTTGCGAGTACCAATGATAGTATTCCTATATATTTGAATAGTTTTTTCATGTTACCACCTATTTAATTATATGTTTTTCGTTTGTTTTTTTCACTTTAATTTGCTATGGGCATATTATATATTGAAAGGGGAGTTTTATGAACAGTTCTTATAGTTATCCAGTTGGATATTCGGGTTCTAATTATAGTTTTTATCCAAATTATAACAACCAAGGTATAAAGTCGGGAAATGATGAGAGGTTAATAGGTGCGGGATTTGCCTTTCCTTTTTTACTAGGTGGTGTTACAGGTGCGGCTATTGCTCCAGCTTTTTGGAGACCTCCTTATAATAGACCTTATGGTCCTTATTATGGCCCTTATTACGGTCCTGGTCCTTTTTATAGACCATTTTAAAAAGAGCTTATGCTCTTTTATTTTATTTTTTCTATTGTATCAAATTTATAGTTTGATTCTATTAGTAGCGCTATTATTGATTTTAGTTCTTTAATGTCTTGTTCGTCGCTTAGATTTATTATTGTTTTTTCGTGTTTATTGTTTACAACTTCTTGTAGTTTTTCGTTTATTGTATTTTTATTTAGATTTATAAATTTTATTTGATTGTTCTCACAGTAGTGTTTTATTTCTTTTACATTATTGAGTGTTGTGTTTTTTATTTTTAATTCTGTTTGATAGTTTTGATTTTTTAATTCTTCAATGTAATCTGGAGTTTGTTCAATTGGATTTATTATTGTTGCTGGAATTTCATTTTTAGATAATAATTCTTTTAACATTTCTTCATCGTTTATAAGAATATAGGCTGTTCTTTTTTTTTCTTCGTATATTATTATATTATGATTGATTGATGTTTTATTTCCTGCATCGTCTTCTACTGTATATTGAATATTGTATGTTCCTGGTGTTTTAGTATCATAATTTCCTGACACCTTTATTTTCTCTGTTATATCTCCATCAAAATTATCCATCGCTTTGCAGCCGATTACGTTTTCTGTGTTTTGTGGAAATGCAGAGTAATCTGATTCACATATGATTTTTGGTTTTTCTTCATCTATTACTTTTACTATTCTATTTATTTCGGTTTGGTTATTATTATTATCTTTTACTTTATATTTTATTATGTATTCCCCATAGTTTGTTGTATCGACTTTTCCATTTACTTCAACTTTTTCTGTTATATCTCCATCGTACTCATCAATTGCTTTATATCCTGGTTCTATATATTCTTTATTTATTGATATTTGCATTATTTGGTCGCCATCTAGTTTTATTATTGGAGATATATCATCTATTATTTTTATATTTCTTCTTCTTCTTAGCGTTCTTGCACCTAATTTAAGTGTATAGTCAACGTGATATGTTCCTATTCTTTTTTGTTCAATATTGTCTTCTATTTTTAGTTTGTTAAGATATTTTGGACTTGCATTTTTCAATATTACTCCTGGTTCTTCATATGTTTTCCTATATGATATTGTCATATTTTGTACACCATTAAGTTCTAGTCTTGGTACTGTTGTATATATTATAGATATAATTATTATAGTTAGTAATATTAGCAATGATATTATTAATGTTCTTGTTTTCATGAAATCACCTTTGTTTGTATTATATCATCTTTTTTATAAATTTAAAACTAGTATCGCTACTAGTTTCCTTTTAATTGTTTTCTTATATCTTTATTTATGTCTTTTTCCTTTAGTGCTTGTCTTTTGTCATAGTTCTTTTTTCCTTTTGCTAGAGCTATTTCTATTTTTACTCTATTTTTTACAAAGTATAGTTTTAATGGAACGAGTGTATATCCTTCTATTCTAATTTTATCATTTAGTTTTAATATTTCTTTTTTATGTAGTAATAGTTTTCGTGTTCTTGTTTCTTCATGATTAAATATATTTCCTTCTTCATAATGACTTATGTGCATATTTATTATGTATGCTTCATTATTTCTTATTACTACATAGCTATCTTTAAGATTACAATTTCCTTTTCTTATTGACTTTATTTCTGTTCCTGTTAATACAATTCCTGCTTCATATGTATCAAATATTTGATAGTCAAATTTTGCTTTTCTATTGTTAATTTCAATCATTTTATCACCTAGAATCCGACTTGTATCCTTTCATCATTTGCTGGATTTATTATTTTTTTATATTTTTCATATACTTGTTGATAATTGTTTAACAGACTATTGTTCAACTCATAGAACGGTATTACTTTGAAATTTCTATATCTTTGGTGGTATGTCCATGTCAAGTCAGCTTTAACATTATCTATTGTTATTGTTGTTTCATTGTTTTCGACATGTTTATTTATGTCTAGAGATACCATCATTCCTACTCTTGTATTTTCATCCGTTTGAGCAGATATAAAATTTCCTAATGAATATATTACCAATGTGTTGTTGACAAATTCTACAGGTTGTATTACATGCGGATGTGTTCCTATTATTATATCAACGCCTTGTTCTGAAAGAAATTGTGCTGCATCTCTTTCATATACTGTTGGCTCATGTATATATTCATTTCCCCAATGCATTGATACTATAAGTACGTCTACTTTATCTCTTACTTTTTGAATATCTTGTTTTACTGTTTCTTTATATTCTTCATAAGAGTTTTCTCCATATACGCTCCATACATTCACTAGATATTCAGCGTCTTGTGGAACTGGAAGTCCGTTTGTTCCATATGTGTATGCTAGAACTGCATATGTTATTCCATTTTTTTCTTTTATTTCTATGTTATTTCTTTTTTCTTCTGATGAGTAACTTCCTGTTACATATGCATCTTGTTTTTCCCAAAAGTTTGCAGAGTATGTTGCTCCTGCTTTTCCTTTATCCATTGTATGGTTGGTTGCTAGATTGACTATATTAAAGCCTGAGTCTAACATGTCTAGTCCTATTTCATCTGGTGAGTTGAACATTGGATAATTTGATAATCCTAGGTTTTTACCACCGATTATTGTTTCTTGATTATAGAATGATAAATCATGTGATTGTGCGATTGGTTTTATGTATTCTAGCATTGGTTTGAAATCATATATATTGTATCCGTCTTCTCCTATTTGATCTGTTTTTGCATCTTTGTATACAGCGTCATGAATTAGTGCATCTCCTACTGCAAATAATGATACTTTGTAATCTACCGGTATATCTTCAATAACATTTAGATTAGGAAGGTTTATTTTTTCATTTTTTGTAGTTGCACATCCTGTTAATAGTAATGAGATTGTGGCTACTATTAGTATTTTATTTTTTAATAATGAAGTCAATTGTCTTTGCCTCCTTATTAGCTGCTTTTACTATTACCTTTATTTTATCTCCTAATCTATATCCACGTTTATTATTTTTTCCTACTAGACTAAATGTATCTTCATTATACACGTAGTAGTCGTCTGTCATATCATCTAGTCTTACTAATCCTTCTATTAGGTTTGGTAATTCTATGAACATACCAAATGGTGTTACACTACTGATTATTCCATCAAATTCTTCTCCAATATGATCTTGCATGTACTCTGCTTTCTTCATGTCGTCAACTTCTCTTTCGCAGTCTACTGCTGCTCTTTCTCTTTCAGAAGAGTGTTCTGTTATGTCTTTTAGTTTATAATCGTATGTATTTATTGTTTGTTCGTCTATTTTATTTTCATATAAATATTTTCTAAGTAGTCTATGTACTATTAAATCAGGATATCTTCTTATTGGAGAGGTAAAGTGTGTATAACATTTACTTGCTAATCCATAGTGTCCAATATTTTCTTTATCGTATACTGCTTTTTGCATGCTTCTTAATAGCATTGATGCTAATATTGAATATTCTTCTGTATTTTTTAATTGTTCTAGCATATGTTGCATACCTTTTGGAGTCATATCTTTCTTGTCTCCTATTATTCTGTGCCCTAATATTGATACGTATTTTCTAAAGTTATCTATTTTTTCTTCACTTGGTTCGCCATGAACACGGTATACAAATGGAAGCTCCATATAGAATATGTGTTGTGCAACTGTTTCATTTGCTGCAATCATGAAGTCTTCAATTAGTTTTTCTCCTGTTCCTCTTTCTCTAAGTTTTACATCTATTGCTTTTCCTTTTTCGTCTACTATTATTTTTGATTCATTTATTTCAAAGTCAATGTATCCCCTATTTTCTTTGTATTTACGTAATATTTTTGCTAAATCAGCCATCATATGTAAAGAGTCTGCATATGGTTCATATCCTTCTGGAATTATATCTTCCTCTAGTATTTTATTTACATTATTGTATGTCATTTGTTTTCTTGATCTTATTACACTTTGAAATATGTCGTATTTTACTACTTCACCTTGTTCATTTATTTCCATTACACATGATTGAGCTAGTCTATCTTCTTCTGGGTTTAATGAACATATTCCATTTGATAGTTTATGCGGAAGCATTGGTATTACTCTATCTGCTAGATATACGCTTGTCCCTCTTGTGTATGCTTCTTTATCAAGTGGACTATCTTCAGTTACATAGTGGCTTACATCTGCGATGTGTACTCCTAGTTCATAGTTTCCATTTTGTAGTTTTTTTATGGATATTGCATCGTCTATATCTTTTGTATCATCACCATCTATTGTGAATATTTCTTCACTTCTT
Source organism: Bacilli bacterium (assembly GCA_918219625.1). The sequence continues at coordinate 20,475 of CAKJXT010000091.1, read as the reverse complement.
AGGTCTTTTCTATCTACCATTTCTTTTTCTAGTACATTGAATGGAAGTTCATCTGCTTGTTTCATTACATCATCTTCAAATGTATCGTTTATATCATATTTTGCTGTTATTGATAGAATGTCTACTCCTGGATCATTTTTATGTCCTAGTATTTTTAATATTTCTCCTTTATATGTATTATCTTTTAATTTGTTTGTAATTTTTACTAATACCTTATGTCCATTCATTGCCCCAAGTGTTTTTTTAGGATCTATTATGATTTGTATTTTTATTTTCTTGTCGTCTAGTTCTACAAATGGTTTTCCTTGTTTATAGTAGAATTCGCCAACCATATTATTTAGGTTTCTACTTATTATTTTTACTATTCTTCCTTCTGGTTTTTCACCTGTCTTTGTTGTTATTTCTACTACTACTTGATCATTATGTATTGCTTTGTTTAATGAGTCAATTGGTATAAAAATATCTTCTTCCGTTCCTACATCTACAAATCCGAATCCTCTTTTGTTTACTGATAGTGTCCCAATTTTCAAATGACTATTCGTAAATAACATATAGTTATCTTTTTTAGTTCTGTATATTTTTAGTTGTTCTTCCATCTGATTTAGCGTCTTTATTAGTGTTGTAAATTCTTCTTTTTTTAGCTCTAATAATTCTTCTATTTCAAATGCGCTTAGTGCTTTATTTTCTTGCTTTAGTAATTCTATTATTTTTTCTTCTAATATTTCTTCTGTTTGCATACTTCCTCCATTTTATTCATTATATTAATTATACACTTTTTTTTTAATAATTAATATGGTAAATTATCGTTTTTTGTCTTTTTATTGTGTTTTATTTATATTATTCTTGAAGATTTTTATATAAAATGTTATTATATATTTAGGAGATGGTTGGATGAAACGTTTAATATCGTTTTTTAGTTTAGTTTTGGGGATCATGATTTTTCTGACTGGATGTGGTTCAAAAACTTCTGATAATTCAAATGTTTTAGAATGTAATTCCACTAATACTGTTGGTAGTACTTTAACCGAAGAAACTTATAAAATACATTTTGCCGGTGACAAAGTTGATAAATTCTCAATGAATATAAATGTTACTTTAAATGAGAGTGATGAAGTTACAAGAGATAATTTAGAAAATGAAGTTAACAGTGCTTTTGGCAATTATAAAAATCGTGATGGTATTTCTTATTCTTCAAATATTAAAGATAATGGCTTTACTGTAAAAATGGATATAAATTATAATAAACTTAGTGATGATGACAAAGCATATATTACTATAATTAATTCTGAAAAATCATATGATGATATTAAAGCAGAATTAGAAAACAATGGTTTTTCTTGCAAATAGTTTTAAAGCAATAAGTATTGATTTACTTATTGCTTTCTTTTTTTAATAAATTGGGTAATTCTTTTATATTTTTTATCGATAATTTTGAATCCAAATTTGGTTCAAATCCATATTTTGCATGTATAAATTTTATTCCAGCATACAGTGTTGCTTCTTGATCTTTTTTTATATCTCCTACATAGTAGTTTTCTTTTTCATGGTGTTTTTGAACCATTCGTTTTATGGCATTACCTTTTGTTATATTATATGATGCTGCACCCATATAGTCTATAAAATATTGTTCTAATTTCGAAACTTTTAGAAATGTTTCCGCATAATTATCACGATTATTTGTTATTATTCCTAATTTGTATTCATTGCTTAATTTCTTTATTGTTTCTGTTACTCCATTATATATATTAATATTTTTTTCATTAATTATTTCTGATGTTTTATCACTTATTTCTTTCATATATTTTATACCATTTTCTGCTGGGATATATGGTATATAATTGCTTGCATTTTCTAAAGAACTCAATCCCATCCCCTTTATTATTGTTTCTTTTGATATTTTTTTTAGTTCTTTATGTTTTTCAACTATAATATTTGCGGCTATATATGTTGCTTCTATTGTTTCCCAAAGTGTTCCATCCAAATCAAATATTATCATATGTATCACTCCTTTATTATAAATTATAACATATTTTTTATTTTTTTAAGGAACTTTTGTTTTTACGAAGTATATTTAATATTAAGGAGATGATAGTTTTGACAAATAATTTCAAAATTTTAAAGCAAAAATTTGACGAAATAAAAGAAATGGGGTGGATTAAGAGTTGTAGGAAAGGTAATACTGGAATAGGATATACCTTCGAAGAATTACTTGGAAAAGAAGAGGATGCTTTATGTCTTCCGGATTATAATGGCATAGAGATTAAAACTCATCGAAGGAATAGCAGGTCCTATATTACTTTATTTAATTATAATCCAATCGGCGAGAGTTCTTATGAACTAAAAAGACTTTTTAAAAGATATGGTTATAGACATTCAAAAAATAAAAATATTAGATTGTTAAACTCAGATATATATTGCGATTATATAAATGATGTAGGTATTAATTATAAGTTTTCTTTACGTGTTGATGATATTGAACAAAGAATATATTTATTAGTTTTTGATAGATTGGGGTTGTTTGTTGAAAAAAAGGCATATTGGACATTTGAAGCGATAAAAAATAAGCTTTATAGTAAGCTATGTTATCTTGCATTTGTTGAAGCTGATTCTAAGTTTATAAATGGTATTGAATATTTTAGATATAATAAAATTAATTTTTACAAATTAAAGAATTTTGAGACATTTATTGATTTAGTAAAAAAAGCTAAAATTAAAGTTTCTTTTTTGATTAGTGGGGTTTTTGGTGATGATGATTGTATAAATAGTCATGGGACAAGTTTTAGTATTAAGTCGGAAAATATAACTTTATTATTTGAGCCGGTAGAATGACTGCGCAAGAGGTTTGTACGGGCCAAAGGGGTTGCAAATACAAAAAAGACTCACATATTAATGTAAGCCTTCGTTTTTTTATAAATGGTCGGGAAAACAGGATTTGAACCTGCAACCCCTTGGTCCCAAACCAAGTGCTCTACCAAGTTGAGCCATTTCCCGATTTATGGTGCGCCCGATAGGAGTCGAACCCATAACCTTTTGATCCGTAGTCAAACGATCTATCCAATTGATCTACGAGCGCAGAGTGCCTATCGTAATTATTTAAATGGTGGCTCCAGCGGGAATTGAACCAGCGACACAAGGATTTTCAGTCCTCTGCTCTACCGACTGAGCTATGGAGCCAAAAAAAATGGCGGTCCCGACGAGAATTGAACTCGCGATCTTCTGCGTGACAGGCAGACGTGATAACCGCTACACCACGGGACCTTTTTGGTTGCGGAGGCAAGATTTGAACTTACGGCCTTCGGGTTATGAGCCCGACGAGCTACCAGGCTGCTCCACTCCGCGATATAATTATTTAAAAAAATGGCGGAGAGAAAGGGATTCGAACCCTTGCGCCAGTTGCCTGACCTACCGGTTTTCAAGACCGGACCCTTCAACCAGACTTGGGTATCTCTCCAAAATTAAATGGTGCCTAAGGCCGGACTTGAACCGGCATGAAGTATGACCTTCGCAGGATTTTAAGTCCTGTGCGTCTACCAATTCCGCCACTCAGGCAAATAAGATGGTGTCCCGTACAGAACTCGAATCTGTGACCCTTTGATTAAAAGTCAAATGCTCTACCAACTGAGCTAACGGGACATGTTATAAAAATTATTTGGCTGCCTCGGCTAGATTCGAACTAGCGAATGCCACAGTCAAAGTGTGGTGCCTTACCGCTTGGCTACGAGGCAATATACCACTAATTAAAAATGGTGGAGGGAGATGGATTTGAACCATCGAACCCGAAGGAACAGATTTACAGTCTGCCGCGTTTGGCCACTTCGCTATCCCTCCAAACAAAGTGGTGCCGGAAATAGGACTTGAACCCACAACCTACTGATTACAAGTCAGTTGCTCTACCAATTGAGCTATTCCGGCAAAAAAATGGTGGGCGATATAGGACTCGAACCTATGACCCCCTGCTTGTAAGGCAGGTGCTCTAACCAACTGAGCTAATCGCCCATTAATCTCAGACAGTTATAACTATACCATCTGAAAAAGTGTTTGTCAACATTTTTTTTAAATTTTATTTTTTTTGATTGTAATTAGACTGCTTTCTATCCATTTTGGTAGCTTATATGATAATGTTTTAAATCCATTTTTAGTCTCAATTATCCTTTTTTGCTTTTTTATTTTTTGGGGCTTATAATTAATATTTTTTATACTTAGTCTTAAATGATTTGTTTCTTCATTAACTTCTAATATTTCAGTGTATATGGTATCACCTATATTAATATAATCTGTAATATTTTTAACAAATCCATGTGATATCTCTGATATATGTATTAATCCTGTATACATTTCATCAAATTTAACAAAAACGCCATAGGCTTCTATTCCTGAGACGACCCCTTTTATTATTTTCCCTTTCTTATATTTTGTCATAATGCACCTCTTTATTCATTATATCATTTAATGATAAATATGTAAATTGATGTATTTTTCTTTACATATATTTATATCTAAGATATAATACCTTTAGGTGATTTTTGTGAGCGAAATTGAAAAAAAAATTTGTGAAATTATTGATAATTTAAGACCTTATTTGGTAAGCGATGGTGGTAATATTGAGTTCGTTAAGTATGAAGATAATATTGTTTATGTTAAATTACAAGGTGCATGCGCTAATTGTGAAATGCTTGATATTACCTTAAAAGATGGTATTGAAAATGTAATAAAAGATGAAATTCCTGAAGTGGTCGATGTTATCAATATCATTTAATCATTCCGAAGTAAGCCATTCGATTGTTGGAATTTTTGATATACTTTTAATGTAAGAGTATATTTTTTTTTTATCAAAAATATATTCCTCTATTATTTTTTTTATTTCATTATTTATATTTATATTCTCTGATTTTTTTGATATCTTTTCAAATACATCAAAAAATGAGCTGGGAAATAATATTCTTATAAGAAATAGGATAATTTCATTCTCATTTAGCTTTGCGTTATTTATTATATATTCTATCTCTTTTATCTGAACATCAACATATGATAGATTTTTTATATATTCGCCATAATCCCTAACTCTTATATCTATTATAAATTCAACAGGATTATAAAAATCATCTGTTGTCATTTTACTTGTTATTCTATTGTGATTTATTGAATAAAAAGTATTGGCTGTATTTGTGGTGTCTAATAGTGATATACATGTTTCGGTAACTCCTATTAAAAAATCAATGTGTTCATTTATGTCTTTATATTTGTTTTTTTGCTCAGATATTTCATATTCGATGTAATCCACTTTCTTTTCCCAAAGTTTTTTCCAGTTTTCGCGTTTTAGATTTTCGAAATTATTTAAATTAATTTTAAAGCTACTAAGATATCTTATATCTTCTATGTCTACTTTCTTTGTCGGCATATTTACTTCCAATAAAATATATTTATTATTTCTAATTATTGTTATTATATCGTTATTTATATTCAATATAATTTTATGGCAGTATATGCCGTATGTTAGCAAATAATTATATAATTTATATAAATCTATTGTACTATAATCTTCATCACTTATTCTGCATAGCATATACTTTTTTTCGCTTGTGTAGAAGATTATTTTGTCTTGTTGTTGGTGAATTTTTATGGCATTTAAATTATAATAAAAAGATATTTCATTTCTCATATTTCACCTTCTTTATTATTATATGTTTAAATAAAAAAAATAAGCATAATGCTTATTTTTCTACTATATTTTTTACATTTTCAATAATTTCTTTATATTTTGAAATTTCATCATTCAATCTTTTTATTTCATCCTTTAACTCTTGTACATTTTCTTCTTGTTCTGGACCTACATTTGATGTTCCAAAGCCAGTATCAAAAGTATTTGTTGCACCAAAGTCAAAATTATTATAGTTTGACGCACTTGGTTGTGCTGGTGTATCAAATGTTGGTGTACTTGGAATATCGAATGTTGGTTGTACAGGTGTATCGAACGTTGGTGCACTTGGAATATCGAATGTTGGTTGTACAGGTGTATCGAACGTTGGTGCACTTGGAATATCAAATGTTGGTTGTGCTGGTGTATCAAATGTTGGTGTACTTGGAATATCGAATGTTGGTGCACTTGGAATATCGAATGTTGGTTGTACAGGTGTATCAAATGTTGGTTGTGCTGGTGTATCAAATGTTGGTGTACTTGGAATATCGAATGTTGGTGCACTTGGAATATCGAATGTTGGTTGTGCTGGTGTATCAAATGTTGGTGCACTTGGAATATCGAATGCAGTTTTTTGTTCTCCCCCATTTGAATCATCGTCATTAAAGTTTGGTTGGTTTGCCGCTAAATCATTAACAAGTGGTGTGTTTAGTTTAAATATTTTTTTATCTTTTAATACAATATTCTTTAATTTGCTTGGATTTATATCTTGAACAGGTATAGGCAATTTTTCTTTATTGGCTTTTACTATTACCTTAACTAGATTTTTTACATCTGCCCATTCTGTATCATTTAGTGTATCTGCAGTATAATTGCCATCCACTCCATTTAGCTTTGTTACATATAATCTTGTATATCCAGATTCATCCACTTCATTTAATGAATAAATAAGAAACTCAGAACCATTATTTAAAAAGTACCTAACGACATTTACTAGTCCACTTTCTCCTTGTAAATTGCTTATTGTTACCTTTTCCATGTTATCCTCCTTTTATTCTCTCTTTAATGATAACAAAAAAAACCAATTTTTTCAATAGTTTTTTCGAATATTTTCATTATAGGTTATAGTTCACACAATTTTTTTTGTTATGAATATGCTATATTAGGAATAAAGAAGGGGTGGATTATATGTGTAATAACAATTCAGATGATTGCAAATGCATTGCTGAAATATTAACTGTTATTAATATTTTACAGCAAAATGCAGAGTGCGGTGATGCTTGTCTTGATACATGTGATAGAGGATTTTTAGGTTGCTGTGCTTCCAGTGTAAACTGTAATACTCGTCCTATTATGTTATATACTTGTGGTTCTAATGGTGTCGCTTGGTCTATGCCAATAAGTAAAAATCCTGACGAGACTGTAACTTCTAATGTTTTTAGAATTGAAAAAATCGATGGTTGTTGTGCTACTTTTAGGGTTTTAGCACCAAATACAGATACTAATGAATCTTATCCATATACAACTACAAATTCATTTTTTACTATGAACTTGAATTGTGTATGTGCTTTAAGATGTTTACAAGACACTTATGTTGACTGCATATAATTAAAAACGGGGTTACTCGTTTTTTTCATATATTTCAATATTTTTTATTTCATCTATCTTTATCAGTTCATTATCTATTGTAATTATATTTTTATTATTCTTACCTATAATGTTTGTTATTATTTCTTCATTATCCAATTCAATTTTTACAGGAATTTTATATACATAATTGTTTGATTTTAATATTTCATTTATTTTTTGTGTTATTGTTTTGTTTATATTTTTATAGGTTGATCTTTTTGATTCATTTTTTTTAGGCTCTTCTTCATTGTGTTCAGATACATACACTTCTTTATTATTATTTATTTTCTTTTCTATTTTGTTTGCAAAAATTTTGGGTAATTTATTATTCATGCGTATTCACCTCATTAAAATATATAATATATTTTTATTTTTTATTACTTATTTTTAAAGAAAGAATCAATGTTATGATGAATAACATAATTCCAAATAAGATTTCATTTATTTGTGATATTTCTCTTATAGTGTTTTGTGTTAGTATTATTAATGAATATATCATAAACATTACTACTGTTGTATTTAGTGTATTGGGATATTTCTTTATTATTTTATTAATTATTTTTGATATGATTATTGTTCCAAATATAAATCCAATTATGAATGGTATGATTGTTAGTATGTTTTGTGTCATAATATTTTTATTTGTGATTGTTGCGAATGTGTTTAGAATTTTTTCATAATATCCAAAGTACATTAAAAGTGCTGTTCCGCTTATTCCTGGTACGATGCTTGATAAGGCATCTATTATTCCGATTCCTATTATTTTTATAAATTCAAATACTCCTTTTGTATTAGTATTAATGAATTGTATTTTTAGTATTTGTTTTAGTAATATTACTAATATAATTATGAATATTGATATTACAATATCTTTTTTATTTGATTTTGTTTGTTTTATGATGTTCGTCGTTCCGTTTAATATTATAAATATAAAAAGTAACATTGTTGCAAAATAACGAGTATTAAGACAGTTTACAATTATTTTGCTTGCGAGTATTATTGCGAGTATTATTCCTATTCCGATTTTTGATAAATACTTTGTATTATTATATATATCTTTTTTTATATTAGCAATACTTTCTATTATTTTATTATATTCATTTAAACTCATTGCGATCATTGCGCCAGATACTCCGGGCATTATTTTTCCTATTCCTATTAAAAAACCTTTTAATATTAATTTCATTTTTTCACCTAATTATTTTTTATTTTTTTATTTCGATTTTATTACATTTATTTTTTATTTCTTTTACAAATTCCGAGTAATTATTTTTAGGTGTTAGAATTATTATTTCATTTTTTGTCCTCGTTAAAGCTACATAGAATAGTCTTCTTTCTTCTGCATATCTAATTCCATCGTCTTCAATTATTAAAGGTTTAAGCAGTTTATTTGTTTTAATTTTTGATGGGAATCCCATTTTTTGATTTGTTGCGTTTATGAGTATTACATTATCATATCCAAGTCCTTTTGACGAATGAACCGTTAAGTATTCTATTTTTGTATCTTTATATTTTTTATATATTATTTTATTGTTGATATCTTCTATTATTTCATTATTTAATATTTTATTTTTATCTAATTGATATCTTCCTAATATAAGTATGTTTTTGTTTGTTCCATATTTTTTTATTATATAATCTAACGCAGCTATTAGTGCTTTTTGTATTTCTTCTTTTTTATTATCTTTGTATATAGCTAGTGTTATAGGGTTATTAAGTTGTTTGTTACTAGTTAGTTGTTTTTTTATTTGTTTATTGTTTTTTTGAACAAATTCTCCTGCAATATCTATTAATTGTTGGCTATTTCTATATGTTTTTTCTATTTTTAATATTTCACAGTATTCGACATTGTTTTTAAAGTTTGTAAATAGATTTATGTTTGACGATGCAAAACTATAAATACATTGCCAATCGTCTCCTACTACCATTATTTTTGCGTTTGTCCTTTTGGATATATCTTGAATTAAATTATATCTGTTTTCTGATATATCTTGATATTCATCTATTATTATATATTTATATTTGTATTTTAGATTTTTTTTTATTTCTATTATATTATTTGCTTGGTTTATTATATCGTCAAAGTCCATCATATTGTTTTTTTCTAATTGATATTCGTATTCATTATATATTTCTTTTATATATTTTGGGTGTATATATTTTTCTTTGTCTTGTTTTTTTGATTTGTATAATGATATATATTGTTTACATATATTAAGTTCTTCTATATCTATCTTTGTTTCTGGTGTATCATATATTTTACTTTTTACTATTTTTATTAACTTTTTGATGTATTTTACAATTTTATTACTTTTTTGTTCTTGTTTTTCTATTGCTTTAAGTATGCATTTTTTTAATAGATCGTCATTTGAATTTATTTTTTTATAATTAGTTGTATTTTTTTTTATTATTTGATACCCAAGTTTGTGAAATGTTGTAACCTTTACATTATGTTTAAAATCATTGTTTATTCTATTATTTAGTTCTTCTACAGCTTTATTTGTGAATGATATTACAATTATTTCTTCATCTTTTATATTTTGTTTTTCAATTAAATAATTAACTTTTGCAGATATGGTTGTTGTTTTCCCTGATCCCGCTCCTGCTATTACCATTGTATATCTTTCATCTGTTAGTATTATTTTTCTTTGATTTTCATCAAGTATTATATTATTATCTACTTCTTTGAACATGTTATCAAAGTATTCTTTTTCCTTTATTAGTTCTGTTTTTATATATTTTTTATTATGTATTTTTCTTTGTTCTTCTGTTATTTTCTTTTCTTTATATGATATATACATTTTACCACCTAAAAAAAATATACAACGTGTGTATATTTTTTCCTTAATTATTCAGCTTTTTTGTCTAATTTTAGTTTTGTTTCTTGGATTTTATTGTCTCTATAGTATTTTATTGTTATTTCGTCTCCAATGTTATATTTGTATAGGAGATATTTAAAGTGAGTACTATCTTCTATTTGTGTATCATTTATCGAAAGTATTATGTCTCCTTTTTTTAATCCGGCTTTACCTGCTGGATAGTTATCTCCTACTTTTACTATTACTACTCCTTGATCTACATCTTCTGGAATAATTATTCCTTGTTTATATAAGTAGAAAGCGTTTTCTATATCTGCCATTTCTATTCCTATCAATGGTCTTTCTATTTTTTCTCCTTTTTCCAGCTTGTCTATTAGAGTTGTTACTATTTCCATCGGAATAGCAAATCCCATACCTTCAATTCTATCTTCCACAAGCTTCATAGAGTTTACGCCTATTACTTCTCCGTTAATATTTACTAGTGGGCCACCACTATTTCCAGGGTTAATTGCGGCATCTGTTTGTAATACTTCTAGTATTAGTGAGCTGTTTCCTGAGGATACTTTTACTGTTCTATTTTTTCCTGATAGTATTCCTTTTGTTACTGTACCTCTATATTCTTTTCCCATTGGTGATCCTACTGTGAATACTGTGTCACCGATTTCCATATTGGCACTTTCGCCTAATTTTGCAACTTTCTTTACTGAGTCTTTTGGGATTTTTAGTACAGCTATATCAGAGTATTGATCACTTCCTAGTAGAGTTGCTTCTGTTTCTTCTCCTTCAGATAAAGTTATTACAAATTTGGTTCCGCCTTCTATTACGTGATGGTTTGTTATTAAGTACCCATTTTCGTTGTCTTCTTTATATATGAACCCTGTTCCTGTTGAGTATAGTGTATTATTTTTATATGTTTCTACTACTACGACTGCATCGTATATTTCATTTATTGCACTTTTTATTGTATTTGTTTCTGTTATTGTTACATTGTTTTTGTTTTTGTTTTCTGTTTTTATTGTTGTTTCTTGTGGTATTTTTTTATATACTGCTATAGTTCCCATTACTCCTAATGCTATACATATTATAATGGTTGCTAAATATGTTATTTTATTTTTCATGATCTAACCTCCATTGTTATTATTTCTTTCCAATTTGTTGGGAAGCCTATTCTATTTAGTATTGTTTCTACTGGTACTGTGTCTATTTTTCCATCTAGTATGTCTATTTCATAGCTCATTTCTCTTATCATTTCTCTAAATTCTGTTTCATTTAACATATATTTAAATATTATTATAAGTGCGAATAGATCGTTTTTTCCATATATGTATTCTCCTTCATGTTGTTCAATGTTAAGTGATTTATGTATTATATTGTCTGGTATTGATCTTTGAGTTCTATGGTCATATAAAATATCTTCGTGCGCACAAAGGTTTCTAAAGTTTGCCAATAGGTATAAATAGTTTTCCATATTTTCATATGACATATTGTATAGATTTGCGATTTCTTGTTTGTCTTCTGTTTTTAGTATGCAATAAAATTCTGACATTAATCCAAATGATAAAACCTTTACTAAAATCCACATTGGAATATATCCATAATTTGTCATATAATGCATTGTTGCGGTATGTTTTTTACCATTAAATGCCATTTGTTTTCTCATTTTATTTAGCACATCATGTACTTGTCTTGATTTAAGTTCTTCTGTTGTATAGTTTGATGGATTTAAGTAGTTCTTTTCTTGGAATCCATATTTTTTTGATAGTTGATAACTTATTATTGACTTAATGTTATTTTCTATTATTAAAATATATTTAAAACATATATTTCTTATATTTCTATCAAAGTTAAATATTGCATATAGTTCATCGAATGTTGAGCCATCTATAAAGTTTTTGTCTCTATAGTTTTTCATTAATAAATGTCTGTATCCACTTATAAAGAAGTAGTTTTCTTTTAATAGTGTTTGTTTTGCTGCTTCTTCATCTTTTACTGTTAGGTTTTTTGATTTTAGTATACTAATTTGTTCATCTAGTGTTCGGAATATCTTATTCTTCATTTTTATCACCATTATAATTATACCACATTTTTTATTATGTACCTTGTATTTTTCATATTTTTTGTTTAGTTTACATGTCTTTTTTAAAGTATTCTATTATTCCGTTTGTTATGTTTTTTGATAGTTCTTGTTGATAATTTGGTTGTTTCAGTTTATATCTATCATTAGGATTACTTATAAATCCTGCTTCTATTAGTATTCCTGGTTGATTTATTTTTTCAAATAAGTACATATCTTTTAATTCTTTTGTTTTTCTTTTTAGTTTTAATTGTTCTTTTATAGTTTCTGCTATTTCTTTGTTTTTTTCATTATTATCTGTATAAAATATTTGCATTCCATTCCATGTTGGTGAAGGATCTGAGTTAAGATGTATTGATAAATACATGTCACAGTTTGATTCATTTATTAGTCTTGCTCTAGCTGTTAGATCGTTTTTTTTATGGTTTCTTGCATTGTTTTCTGATAAGTCATAGTCTCCTATTCTTGTTAAGTAGACTTTTGCACCGTTGTTTTCTAGTTCTCTTTGTAAATATTTGGATATTTGTAGATTTATATCTGATTCTTTTATATCTTTGTATATTGCTCCTGGGTCTCTTCCTCCATGTCCTGGATCTATGTAGATTGTTTTATTTTTTAGTATTGGCTCTTCTGCACTTACAAATGTAAATGTGCATAAAGTTACTATAAATAGAAAAAGTATGTGCATTTTATATTTTAACATTTTATCACCATTAGATTATATGTTCAAAAGTTCATATTTTTGTGTAAGTGTGTGCATAAGTGGGTTTTTGAACATGTTTATTTTTGTTTATATGTACTCAGAAATTCTTCTAAATTGTCCATTGCATATTTTAATTTTTCTATATCTGCTAAATATACTATTCTAAAATGATTATCCTCTTTCCAATTAAATCCTTTTCCATTTATAACCAATGTGTTTTTTTCTTTTAAAAAATCTAATGAAAATTTTTCATCATTTTTTATATTAAATCTTTTTACATCTATTTTTGGAAATATATAAAATGATGCTTTTGGTTTTACTGCTGTTATACCAGGAATGCTATTGAGTCTATTGTAAATATATTCTCTTTGTTCATATAATCTTCCACCTTTTTTTAACAGATCTTTTGTATTCTCATTATCTTTTATTGCTTTTTCTATTATACTTTGGCCTGGTACATTTGCACAGAGTCTCATTGATGACAATAGGTTAAGTCCTGTAATGTAATCTTCAATGATTTCTTTGTTACCTGTTAAACACATCCAGCCAATTCTAAATCCTGCTAACATATGTGATTTTGATAGTCCACTAAATGTTATTATTGGTACATCGTTTGTTAATGACGCAATTGATATATGTTCTAAATCATCATATATGAGTCTGTCATATATTTCATCTGAAAATATTATCATATTATTTTCTTTTGATATTTCTATTATCTTTTTTAATATTTCCTTTGGATATAAGGCTCCTGTTGGATTATTTGGATTTATTATAACTATTCCTTTTGTTTTTTTAGTTATTTTATTTTTTATATCTTCAATATCTGGATACCATTCATTTTCTTCATCACATATATAATGAATTGCTTTACCACCCGAAAGATTTATGGATGCAGTCCACAACGGGTAGTCTGGCATAGGAACAAGTATTTCATCATTTTTATTTAATAATCCTTGCATAGACATAAGTATTAATTCACTTACTCCATTTCCTATATAAATGTCTTCTGTCGTAAGATTATATACATTTTTTGTTTCATAATATTTTATTATTGCGTTCCTTGCTTTTTTTAATCCTTTTGAATCAGAATATCCTTCACTGTCTTCTAAATTATCTTTCATACAATCTATTAATTTATATGGTGCTTTTAAACCGAAAGCTGCAGGATTTCCAATATTTAACTTTAATATTTCTTTTCCTTCTTTTTCTAATTTATTTGCTTCTTCTAATACTTTTCCTCTAATTTCATATTTTACATTTTTCAGTTTATTTGATTTCTTAATTTTTTTCATATTTCCCCCTACTTTAGATAATATATTCTTTTGGTATTTTATTATCTATATTGCATATTATTTCATATGTTATTGTATTTGTGTGTTTTGCTATATCTCTTATGTGATTGTTGTCTTTAATTATATAAACTGTGTCCCCTACTTTTACAGTATCATCTACTTTTATAAACATCATGTTCATACATATATTTCCTACAATTTCATATTTTTTATTTTTTATATATACATACATTCCTTTATAATTTCTTGTTATACCATTATAATATCCAAGTGGTATAACTGCTATCTTTGTATTATTAATTGCTGTAAATGTTCCATTATATCCTAATGTTTCTCCTTGTTGAAGTTCATTTATTTGTGTGATCTTACTTTTTACTTGAAAACATGATAATAAGTTTTCTTCTCCTAAACCATACATATTTATTCCCATTCTTATTCCATTAGCATAAACTGGTTTTTGTATATTTTTTGTTGCATCGCTTGCAAATAGATGTACGATTTTAATATTTTTTAAATTTACATTCTTTGTAATTTTTTCAAATTTTTTTATTTGATTATTTGATGTTTTTTTATTTGATGCATTGTAAATATGTGTATATATTCCTTCTATATTTATGTTTTTATTTATAAGATAGTTATAAGTTTTATCAAATTCTTCTTCTGTTTTTATTCCAAGACGATTCATTCCTGTATTTACTTTAATATGTACTTTTATTCTTTTTAGTTTGTTTATGTCTAGATTTTTTAAATATTCATAGTTTGGAATTGTAATTGTTATATTATTTTCTTTACATATTTCTAGGTTTTCATTATTAATTATTCCTAAGCATAGTATTGATTTCTTTGTTATCTTTCTTAGTTTTATTGCTTCATCTAATGTAGTTACTACGAAGTATGATATCTGATTTTCTATTCTTTTACATATTTCTTTATATCCAAATCCATAACAATTTGCCTTTACTACTGCCATGTAATATTTGTATGTATTGTATCTTTCTTTTATTAGGTTAATATTTCCCTTTATGTTTTTGATATTTATTATATTGTAATTATTTTCATTATTCATAAATATACCTCCTACAGTTTTTTCCTGTTTAATTAAATTATAGATTAGATAAAAAAAAATACCATATATATTATTACCCGTTTATCATTATTTGACTCAGTAATTTCCCGATGATATAATTATTGTGGTGATTTTATGGAGAAAAAGTTTATTAAAATGAATAATAATATGAATCAGTTATCATTAGGTAATTTTGTTCAGATTATGAAAAAGAATTCTGTAAATAAACATCTTGCAAGCCAGTCAGAAATTTTTTGCGTTTTATTTAATATCGATAGCGTTAATGAATCTACTATAAATAATTATTGTATAGGAGCTAGATCTATAAGTGATGATTATAAGGATATATATTTAGATTTTAAAGTTAGATATGAAAAGAATCGTATGTTTTTCTTACCAATTGTTAGTAAAATAGTATGTCTTTTAATGGGAATGATTGACGATAATAAATCTATTACTGATATAAATAATAATGTGAGTCTAAAAAATGTTTGTATTTCCCTTTATAACATTTCAAAAAATGATAACAAAGTATCAGATAATTTCTCAAA
Organism: Bacilli bacterium; assembly: GCA_918219625.1. Next base: position 4,703 of record CAKJXT010000091.1, on the reverse strand, counting down.
TAAATTACATAATTATATCAATCAAAATGATTTATATAGTTGTATCACTGAGTGTTTATTATATATAATACTGGAGCACAAACAACCTATATATATAAGTGATGAAATAAATGATAAATTAGAGAATATTCTTTATAATACAAATATATCATTTGAAAGTTTGAAGGATTATTTGAATATGCTATTCGGTGATGGAATAAATTATGACTATACTATTAAGCAATTAGCAAAAAAAAATAATCCATATGCTTTGTTTGAACTTGGTTTATCTGAGTATCTTGGAAAAATGACTGGTATTCCTAGATATAATATTGCATTTGAATATTTTTCTAAGGCCGCTAGTTTTAATCATCCTAGGGCTAATTATATATCTGGTAGAATGTTAGTTGAAGGCTTGGTTGGAAATTGTTCTGATTTCGACATAAATAAAGGATTAGAATATTTAAAAAAAGCTGAAGAGCTTAATAATATTGCGTGTTTAAATGTTTTAGGACAATTCTATCTTAAAAATGGTGATGAGAAGAAAGCAATCAATTATTTTGAGCGTGCAGCTTCACATGATTTTGTGTATGCTTTTAATAACTTAGGTAAAATTTATGAGAATAAGGGAGAATATAACAAAGCTTTTGAATTATATTTAAAGAGTGCAAATTTAGAAGAAAGTTGGGCTTGCAATAAAGTTGGTGAGATGTATAGATTAGGTATTGGAACAGATACAGATTTAAAAAAGGCTTTTGAATATTATAATAAGGCTCTTGAAGTTCCAATTGATTATTTAGAAAATTACGCGAAATATAATTTGGCTATATATTTTTATATGTATGGTAATTATGAAGTAGGTATTGAAAAGGATGAGGATAAAGCAGTTGAATTATTAATTGAATCATCTGATAAATTAATAGATTCTCAAATGTATTTGTTATGTTATTATGTATCAAAAAATGACGATTATAATATTCAAAAATATAAAAACTTGATAGAGTCTAACCCTAAATTTGATATTAATATTAAAAATAAAATTGAAAATGCTTTAAGTAATATGAAAAAACATAGTATTTTAAAAATTGAGATATAAAATTAGTTCATACATTTTTTTACTACTTATGATATTTTTAATATCATATCACCATTAGATTATATGTTCAAAAGTTTTTTGGTTTGAAAAAAACATGTTCATAAGTATAGTTTTGAACATGTTTATTTGTTATTATATTCATCTAGGAAGCTTTTGTATATTCCATCTTTTTTTGTTCCTAATACACAATTTAAGTTTATGTTATCCATTGCTTTAAATATATTGTAGTCGACATTTTTATTTATTTTTCTTAGATTTTTTATTAATTCTTTTATTTCTTTTCTTTTGCTTGTTCCATCATTTATTAGTGAACATCCTTCTGTAAATCTACATGCACAGTTTATGAATGTTAGTTCATTGTATTTTTTCCATGAGATTATATCTTGTTCTTTTACTAGATATAGCGGTCTTATTAGTTCTAATCCTTCATAGTTTTCACTGTGTAGTTTTGGCATCATTGTTTTTATTTCTGATCCATATAACATTGAAAGTAGTGTTGTTTCTATTACATCATCGAAGTGATGTCCTAGTGCAATTTTATTACATCCTAGTTCTTTTGCTTTATTGTATAGGTATCCTCTTCTCATTCTTGCACACATGTAGCATGGACTTTTTGTTTCTATCGTTGCGACTACATCGAATATATTACTTTCAAACATTTCTATTGGTACGTTTAGTATTTTTGCGTTATCTAGTATAAAGTTTTTATTGTATTCATTGTATCCTGGATCCATTACTACATAGTGTGCGTTAAAGTTTATTTTTCCATGTCTTTTTATTTCTTGTACACATTTTGCGAGTAGGAATGAGTCTTTTCCACCACTAATACATACCATTATATTGTCGTTTTCTTCTATTAGATTATAGTTTTGTACTGCTCTTATAAATTTTGACCATATTTCTTTTCTATATTTTTTTATTATACTTTGTTCTATTTCTTTATATTTTTCCATTGTTTTTTAATTCCTTTAAATAGTTATCAAATACATTTATGAATTCATTTATTTCTTCTTCAGTTGTTGTATGTGATACACTTAGTCTAATAGATGTTGATGCGAGTGATTTGTCTTTTGTTAGAGCATATATTAGTTTTGATGGTGTTCCAATAGGGCAGCATGATGTTTTACTTGATAGGTATATTTCTTTACTACTTAAGTAATCAACTACATCTTGTGATTTTATTCCTTTTATACTGAAGTTCATTGTAAATGGCATTGATGCTTCTGTATTGTTTATATGTATAAAGTCATATTGTTTTAGATAGTCTGTTATTATTTTATTTAGTTTTTTTACATATTCATATCTTTCTTTTTGATTTTTTATTGCCTTTTTTAGTGCGCATGCAGTTGCGGCTATTCCTGGTACATTTGGTGTTCCACTTCTATATACTGTTGTTGATCTTCCACCGCTTATTATTGGTTTTAGGCTTACTTCTTTCTTCTTTATTAACATTCCCATATCATTTGTTCCATAGAATTTGTGTGGAGCGATTGTTATTAGGTCTACATCTTTATAGTCTATTGTTACTTTTCCAATTGATTGTGATGCATCTGAGTGAAAGTATATATTTGGATAGTCTTTTAGTAATTTCCCTATTTCTTCTATTGGTTGAACTAGTCCTAGTTCGCTATCTACTGAGCATACACTTACTAAGATTGTGTCTTTTCTTATCATTTGTTTTAGTGTTTCTATGTTTACTAATCCGTTTTTGTCTACTGGTATTAGTTCTACTTCAAATCCAAGTTCTTGCATTACTGTTGCTGATGCGATTATTGATGTGTGTTCTAGACAGCTTACTAGTATATGTTTTCCATAGTTTTTATATCTTTCGCATATTCCTTTTATCGCTAGGTTATTTGATTCTGTTGCGCCACTAGTATATATTATTTCTTCTGGTAGTATATTTAGTGCTTTTGCGATTGTATTTGTTGATTCTTCTATTAGTTTTTGGGATTTTTTAGCAAATGCATGGTTTCCATTTGGATTACCATAGTAGTTTAACGCTGTATCATAGTATTTATCTAATACTTCTTTGTCAACTTTTGTGTTTGCAGCATGGTCTAAGTATATCATTTTGCTCACTTCCTTTAATTCATGTTTACATTATACTCTTTTGTTGAATTTGTGTCTATATTTATTTAAAAAAGTGTAGTTGTCTACACTTTATTTATCTGTATTATTATAGTATTGTTGTTCTGCAAGTTGTTTTTCTAGTTCATCTATGTCTGTTATATCCATATATCCTTGTACATCGTTTATGTATTCTTCTATTGCGAATATTAGACTTGATAGAGTTTGATACTCTTCATAGTTTATATTATGGTTTTTTAATATTTCTATTTGTTCATCTGATAGAAGAAGTCCATTTTTTCTTTGTTTTAGTTGTGTTTTTTCTATATTTAGTGATATTCCCAACTCATCTAATAGTGTATCAATATCATCTTGTTTTGTTGTTTTAATCATTTCCTTCTAACCTTTCTATTGCTTTTGCTAGTCCTATTTTTCCATATTCGTATGTTAGACTTCCTTGTTGATATGCTATATAAGGTGGTCTTATTGGACCATCACATGATAGTTCAATTGATGATCCTTGTGTGAATGTTCCTGCTGCCATTATTACTTTACTTGTATATCCTGGCATATCCCATGGAACTGGTTCTACATATGAGTCTACTGCTGAACCTGATTGTATTCCTTGGCAGTATTTTATTAGTTTGTTTTCATCATTAAATATTATATTTTGTACTATATCTGCTCTTGGTTCATTGTACTTAGGTTCTACTTGATATCCTAGTGTTTCTAGTACTTTACTTGTTAGAATAGCTGTTTTTAGGGCATTTGATACTACTTTTGGAGCTAAGTATAGTCCTTGTAAGAATTGTTTGTTTATTCCTAGTGTTGGCCCTACTTCTTTTCCTTCTCCTGGTAGTGTTAGTCTTTCTGCGCATAGTTTTATTAATTCTTTTTTTCCTACTATGTATGCTCCATTTGGTGCGATTCCTCCACCTAGGTTTTTTATTAGTGATCCTACTACTATGTCTGCTCCTACTTCTGTTGGTTCTTTTGTAGTTACTAATTCACAGTAGCAGTTATCTATCATAATTATTATTTCTTTATCTATTTCTTTTATAAATTTTATTACTTTTTCTACTTTGTCTAGTGTTATACTCTTTCTTGTTGAGTATCCTTTTGATCTTTGTATTTCAATTAGTTTTATTTTTTTATTTGTTATTACTTCTTTTATTTTTTCATAGTCAAAGTCATTGTCTATTAAGTCTATTTGTTCATAGTTTATGTTAAATGATTTTAGTGAACTATTATTATTTTCTATTCCTATTACTTCATCTAGTGTATCATATGGTTTTCCAGTTATTGATAGCATTGTATCGTTTGGTCTTAATAGTGCGAATAGTGCGACTGTTAATGCGTGTGATCCTGATATAAATTGACCTCTTACTAGTGCATCTTCTGCTTTAAATATATCTTTATAGATATCTTCTATTGTGTCTCTTCCAATATCATTATAACCATATCCCGTTGTTTCATTGAAGTGTGCTTCTGCTACTTTATTATCTTGGAATGCTTTTAGTATTTTAGCACTGTTGTATAGACATATTTCGTCTACTTC
>CAKJXT010000090.1 GCA_918219625.1 Bacilli bacterium | reverse complement strand
GGCGAATCCCTTTTTGCTCATGTCCTTTTGTCGGATTAAAATCTAAGTATACAATATCACCTTGTTTAGGAATGTATTTTACCATATTTCCCTACCTTGTGGTTCATCCCATTCAAAATCTTTAGCTAGATTTTCTCCATTGTATACTTTAAATCTTTCTTCGAGTGATATTGTTTTTCTAATGGTTTTTGTTATTATTATTTTATTTTCTTCTGTTTTTAATTCTAATACATCGTTTATTTTTAAATTTAGCGATTTCATTATGTTGCTTGGTATTCTAATTCCAACTGAATTACCCCATTTCTGAAGTCTAGCTTCCATATCATCATCTCCTCAACATTAAGTATATACATTGTTTATACATTTGTCAATTGTTTAAAGAAAAAAAGACTAAATTATATTAGTCTTACATCCATCCGTTATTAGCGAACTGGCAACATGAACCTGGATCGTTGTTTATTACTTGATTTTCTTCACTGCATGAATATTCTGGAGTATAAGTATGATTATATATATGTTTGTTTATTACATGAGTGTGTATTGGACAGACATGTTGTACCTCATGACAGAATTCTCTTTCTACGCATTTATTGATTGCTGGTTCTACTATAGGACACCCAGGCATACAACAGTTATCCAGCATTTCCATTTGTCTATCACAACAATTTTTATTAAATAACATATAAATCCCCCTTACCTATTTTATAGTATGAGGGATTTATATTTTTGAATATGTATTTGTCTATTATTGTTTATATTAGTTATTGTATTATTTTAATATATTCTAGATTTTATGTAATTAAAAAAAAGACAATTTTTATTTTGTTAATACATTGTCTTTATAGTTTATATAAATTTATTATAGTTTTACCTTTCATATACAGTAATTAGTAAACTTCTTTTCTTTGGTTTTTGTTCTTGTGCCTTTAACCCTTGTTGTCTTCTTCCTTCCAATGATAATACTGTTTGCCTTCTTTCAGCTGATAACATGCTTTTTGCTATTTTTTGTCTGTTCCTTAAGGAACTGTGTGCGCCGTGCTTCTTTGTTTGGATTACAGTTTCTTTTTTTCTTATTTCTAAAACTGCTTGTAATGCTATTTTAAGTCTTGCAATTTGTTTTCTTCGCATTTCGTTTATTATTTTATCTGATTCATCTACTTGTGGCAGAGTGTCTTCTTCTATTTTTGGGTATTTTTCTTCTGCAACGCTTGCTATACTCATAAATAATACTTTCTTTCTTATTTAATTATTTTTTTTTATCTTACATATACAAGTATTCTATCAGGTTCTTTATCTTTTTGTTGTTGCGAGACTATTAATTGGTTTTTTGCTGTTCTTTGCCTTCTTGCGGCTAATGATAGGCTTCTTGCTGTTCTTCGTTGGTATCTTGAAGTTCTTGCTCTTGGTATAGGTAGTGTTGATTGTTTTGAAGTTTGGTTTTGTGTAACTGTTATTTGTTCATCCTGTGTATTTTTTTCTTCCATTTCTTTTTCTAATTCTAAAACAGCTTGTAATGCTATCTTTAATCTATTTAGTTGTTTTATTCTTTCTTGCTCTCTTGAATTTTCCACTAGTAACACCTCTCTATATTAATTTATTATTTTTGTTTTATCTTTCATATATCGTAACTATTATAGGTTTTTTTCTTTTGCATTTTTTTGGTTCTGCTTGTTCTTGTGCTTCTTCAGGATTTATTTGTTGCATATAATATTTATCACGTTTTTCTAAAAGTTTTTCTCTTTTACTTCTTAGACTTTGAAGTTGTTTTTTATTTTTAATATTTTTCATCAATAACACCTCGTTGGACATATAATATCAAAAAAATGTAAAAATGTAAAGGAATTATAAAAACTAACTATTTAAGTTAGTTTCTTCTTTGTTTATTACTGTTGTTATATTTGATAAATCTAATTCATTTATCATTTTTATACATTCTTCTAGGTTTAATGATTTTATAAATTTTATGTCATCATAGTTTTCTAGATTATATAATAATATATTTGTTACATAGTTATTGCTTATCCATCTATCGTTTTCTAATTCAACTATTCTTTTTACTACTAGTTTGTTTTGCCATATTTTGAATGTTTTTTCTGTTAGTTCTTCTGTATTTGTTTTTTCTTTTAAAATTTTTATTACTTTATCAAATTCACTTGTATATACTTTTAGAGATAGTAATGCATAGTTTTCTATTGTCGTTGGATCATAGTATGTTTCTATTGTATATAGAGTGTATTTGTTTTTTATTAAATAATCAAATGTTTCTGATTGTTCACCAAATTTTGTTTCTAATAAATAGTGAAAGTAATAGTCAATTTTATCTTTTTCTAATGGATTGTATTTACTTATATTGATTTTATACATCATTTCAAATACGTCTTCATTTATTGATTTATCTATTATTTCTTCTTTTTCTTTAATTACATTATCTTGTTCTTTATATTTTATTTTTTTTGTTTTATTTATTTTTATTTTTTCATATTCTTTTTTTATTATTTCTATTATGTTATTTGGTATTTTTCCTGTTATAACTATTATTTGATTATTTGGTTGATAGAATGCTTCATGATATAGTTTTAGATTGTTTATGTTTAAAATCATTATATCTTCTTCACTACCTAGTGTTGTTTCGTATATTCTGTTTTTTGTTGTATTTTCCATTAGTGTTTTATAGAATAGTCTTTCTCTTCTATCTTTTGTCTTTTTTATTTCTTGTATAATAGGATTTTTTATTTGGTCTAGATTTTTTTGTTTAAATATTGGTTTATTTACTATAGTTATTAGTTTTTTTAGATTTTTTGTAAAACTATGTACTGTTGATATATAGTATTCTGTTTTATGATATGAGGTATATCCATTTGAGTCTATGTAATCGTCTGAAAAGATTTCATTTGTATTTCCATATCTGCTTTGTTCTATTAAGTAGTGTTCTAGTGCATGAGCTGTTCCAAGGGGTACTGTTATTTCTTTATTGTTTAGAATAAAGTTTGTATCTAGTCCACCTGCTTTTATAAATATTTGAGCAGTAGTTCTGTGTTTCTTATTTTTGTTTAGAATGATTTTTAATCCGTTTTCTAGTGTTATATTTTCTATCTTATTCATCATGATCACCTATTAGTGTTAGTGTTCTAGTTAGTTCTAGTTTTTCTATAAATTTTTTCATATCTTTATAGTTTATTTTATTTATTTCTTCATATCTTTCTTTAGTTGTTATTCTATCTTCTAGTTCTTTTCCTATTATATTTTCTGCTTTTTTAAATGTGTTATCCATATCATCTAGCATGTCATATTTTAGAGATTTTAAAAGGTTTTCTTTGTATAAATTAAAGTTTTCTTCTATTTTTATTTCATTTATTGTTTCTTTTATTAGATTTTGTGCTTTTTTGATGTCATTTTTATTTAGATAAGCAGTTATTCCTATGAATCCACGTGGAGTACTTTTCTTTACGCTTTCTGTATATACTAGATTATTTTTTATTCTTAGATTTTTAAATATTAAGTTATTTTCTTCTGAGTTTAAGAAAAAGTACAGTGTATCTAATAGATTATGTTCTTCTTTTTTAAAGTCTTTTACTTGATATAGTTCTATTAAGACTGATTGATTGAAGTCTGTATTTATTTTTCTTTCTTCATATTTTGTTAGTTTTAAGTACTTATAATATTCAATATCTAGTTCCAGTGATTTTTCTTTTGGTTTGAAGTATTTTTTGTATGCATTTACTACTTTTTCTTTGTCTTCTTTTGGTCCATATATGTATGTTATGAAGTTAGAGTTTTGTATTGTATTTTTATAGTGTTCATATAATGATTTTGGTGTTTCTTGTTCTATTATTTTTACATATTCGTCATGTGGTAGATATATATCTTCTATTTTATTGATATAGTTAGTCATTTCTTCATCTATGAAGTTATATATATTTCTTTTATAGTTTCTTTCTCTATTATATATGAAGTCTTTTTCCCAATTGAAGTGTTCATTATTGAATTCATTATTTTCTACATATGGATTGTATATTGTTTCATTGAAGAATTTTATACATTCTTCTAAGTTAAATTCTTCAATTATATCTTCTTTTGGTATAGTTAGTTCTATTTCTGTCATGCATTTATTTATATAGTATGTATTATATATTCCGATTCTCATTACTAGAAGTTCGTCTTTTTTTAGTTCGTATTGTTTGGAGTCTCTATATTTATTATTACATGTTCTTAAGATTCGTCCTAATAGTTCGTTTTTGGCAATATCTTCTAATTTATAGTCGTTAAAAATAACCATTTTTATTGTGGCTCTGTTAACGTCTTTTATTTCTATATATTTTGGTTCTGTTTTAAATGTCTTTTTCATATTTACCTCTTAATCAAATAGTCTGTGTTGCATTCCTTCTGGATCTTCTATGTACATTTTATATATTTGATATATGTTTGTATCTTCGAATTTTGTTTCTTTTAAATTATTGTTTAAGTCTAGTATTGTTCCGGCTCTATAGCTTATTAGAATTGGTGAGTGTGTTGCGATTATGAATTGACTTCCATCTTCTGCGAGTTTATTTATTAAATATAAGAGTGATAATTGTCTTTCTGGAGATAAGGCAGCTTCTGGTTCGTCTAATATGTATAAGCCATTTGGAGTAAATCTATTTTTTACTAAGTTTAAGAATGATTCTCCGTGTGAACATTCATGAAGATTTCCTCCGTAATATTTATATAATTCTCCATATCCATCTTCTTCTACTAGTCTTTGTACTTCTGTTGAGAAGTTATAGAAACTTTCTGCTCTTAGAAAAAATTTCATTCTAGGTTTATTGTACTCTTCTATTGTTATATATTCTGATAAATTTGATGTTGTGTTTTTGGTTTTGTATCTGAAATTTTGTGTTCCACCTTCTGCAGGTAGTCCAAGGGCGACAGCGATTGCTTCTATTATTGTTGATTTACCTATTCCGTTTTCTCCAACAAAAAAAGTGACTGGGGATGTTAGAGTTATTTCTTTTAGATTTTTTATTACTTCAATATTGAAAGGATATTTATCAAATGATTCTACTTTATCTCTTTCAAATATTATTTTTTTTATAATTAACTCTTCATCCATACAATCACCTTTATATTTTATCTTTATCTATTCCTCTTATATATAAGCTATTATAGATTTTTTCCATGTCTCTATATTTACCTTTTCTTATTTCTTCAATATATGATTCTAATTCAATATTATCATCATTGTCTTTTAATTCTTTTTCTATATCATATGGGATATTTATAAATTCATATGATATTTCTTCATCTATATTTTTTGAATTAAGGTTTCCTGTTAGTATTAAATAATTAGCCATAGTTGTGTTTTTGTAATTTGCGTCTTTTTCTTTGTTTCTAAATATATCTATTGGATTTCCTACTGATCCGACATTTATAGCTGTTCTATTATATAATTTTTGTAAATATTGTACGTGCATATGACCGTATATGACTACGTCTGCCTTTTCTTTTGAAATAGTGTTTTCACTTGGTAGAAATAAATCATATATTCTTTCTATTTTATCTATATTTCCTGCGAATCCATCTATTCTTTGTGGATGTGCATGAAGCATTCTTACTAATCTACCACTCATATAGAATTCATGGCAGAATGGAAGATCAAATAGATATTTTCTTGTTTCTTCTGTTAGTTTATTTCTTTTCCATTTATTTCTTTTTATTTGAATTTCTTTTCCACCTAGTTCTTCTGCGTCATCATTTGCATAAACTCTGTCGCAGTTTCCTCTTAGTACTATCTCACAGTTTTTTCTTATTAGGTCTACACATTCTTGTTGGTGTGTTCCTTTTGCGATTATATCTCCTAAGCAAAATATTCTAGTTATGTTTCTTCTTTTTATATCTTCTAATACTACTTTAAGTGCTTCTAAATTGCCATGTATATCTGATATTATTGCGATTTTATCCATTAAAACCCACTCCTTTTAAACATTTTATCTAGTTCTTGTCTTGAATAGAATATTATTGATGGTCTACCATGGCAGCAGTTATATGGGTTTTTACATTTTCTTAGATTGTTTATTATGTTTTCCATTTCTTCTCTTGACATGTCTGTATTTGCTTTTATTGCCATTTTACAGCTTAACATTTTTATTGATTCTTCATTGAATTTTTCTATTCTAAAGTCTTTTTGTTTATTTATTACTTGTTCTATTAAGTTATTTAGAACTTTTTCTTCAAATCCTCTTGGTATCCATGTTGGGTGCGCTTTTATTATTATTGAGTTTATTCCAAATTCTTCTACTTCTATATTATTTTCTTCTAGAATATTCATATTTTCTTTTAGTATTATATAGTCTCTTGCTGATAGTTCTATTGTTATTGGGAATAGTAGACTTATTTTATCT
>CAKJXT010000089.1 GCA_918219625.1 Bacilli bacterium | reverse complement strand
GAAACCAAAAATGGAAGAAATCGATATAAAAGAATTATTATTATATTTAAAAGAAAAAGTATGGATAATAGGAATTGCTTTAGTATTATCAGTAACAACATCACTAATATATACAGGAGCAATTAAAAAACCTATATATACATCATCAACAACATATGTATTAATATCAGATTCAAGTAAAGAAGGAATCACAACAAGTGAAGTAACACTAAACGAAAAATTAATTGCAACATATAAAGAAATAATAAAAAGTAGAAATATTCTAGAAAAAGTAATAACAACACTTAATCTAGAAGAAACACCAGGACAACTTGCTAAAACAGTATCAGTTCAACAAGTTGGAACATCATCAATGATAAAAATAACAGTATCAAACAAAGATCCAGAAATGGCAAAAAGTATAGCAGAAACAATAGGATATGAATTTAGTAAAGAAGTAGAATCATTATATAAAATTAGTAACTTAGGACTAGTAGATAAAGCACTAGTTCCAACAGTTGCTGCAAACGAATCAAATAAAAAAGAAATGCTTCTAATTAATGGTGGAGCACTTGCTGCATCATTAATGATAATATTCATATTATTTTACTTTGATAATACAGTAAAAGACCAAGAACAGGTAGAAGAAAAATTAAAACTACCAGTACTAGGTAATATACCATCATTATCAAAGAAAGATAATCAAGAACTAATAGTACACAATGATCCTAAATCACCAATAAGTGAAGGATTAAGAACAATAAGAACAAACTTACAATTCTCAAACGTTGATGGAAACATGAAAAAAATCATGTTAACATCATCAATGCCAGGAGAAGGAAAAAGTTTTACAAGCGCTAATATCGCAACAGCGTTCGCACAAGACGGAAATAAAGTCTTAATGATAGACTGTGACATGAGAAAAGGTAGACTTCACAAAATATTTGAAATAAGTAATAGTAAAGGACTATCAAACCTATTAATAGATGATATTAAAAAGAATTATAAAAAATACATAAAGAAAACAAATATAGAAAATCTATCAATATTACCATCAGGAATGGTACCTCCAAATCCAAGTGAACTACTAAACTCAGAAGCAAATAAAAAATTAATAGAACTATTAGAAAAAGAATACGACTATATCATATTTGACTGTGTACCTATAAATGGACTACCAGACTCATTAATTATGGCAAACCTAGTAGATAAAGTATTAATAGTATGTGCTGCAAATACAACACCTACAGACTTAATACAAAAAACAAAAGCATCACTAGAAAATGTAGAAGCAAATATTGCAGGTATAATAATAAACAAAACAAAAGCTTCATACAACAAATACTATGGACACTACTATGGTAAATACTATGGATAATATAGACATTCATAACCATATACTATATGGTATAGACGATGGAAGCAAATCTTTAGAAGAAAGTATTGAAATACTAAAACAACACAAAGAAATGGGGTTTAAAGACATAGTAGTAACCCCACATTACATAGAAAATTCAAAATATGAAGCAAACAACAAAGAAAAAGAAGAATTAATAAAAAAATTAAAAAACAAAGTAAAAGGAATTAACCTTTATATAGGAAATGAAGTATTCATAAACAATAACTTAGAAGAACTATTAAAAAAAGAAGAAATATCTACATTAAACAATAGTAGATACTTACTAATAGAATTTCCTATGAATCAAAAACTAAAAACAATAACAGATACAATATATGAATTAAAAATAAAAGGAATAATTCCTATAATTGCGCATCCAGAAAGATACGAATATGTAAAAAAAGACATAAATATAGTAGATGAATGGATTAACGAAGGTGCACTCCTTCAAGCAAACTATGGAAGTATAATTGGAGTATATGGTAATAAAGCAAAAAGAACAATAAAAAAACTTCTAAAGAAAAATAAAATATCATTACTCGCAACAGATATACACTTCCCAGATAGTAAGATCTATCAAAATATGGAAAAATCAAAAAAGAAAATAAAAAAAATAATAGGAGAAGAAAAATTAATAGAACTATCTATTACAAATCCTAAAAAAATAATAAAAAACAAAGAAATTAGTGCTTAACACTAATTTTTTTGATGAAAAAATATAAAACTTATAGTATAATTAAAATAGGTGATAGTATGATAATAATTATAGTCATAATACTATTCATCATTTGGACGATGCTAAGAATGGCATCAATATCAGATAAAAACATAGAAGAAATAAAAGAAAAAAACAAACAAAAAAAGTAACATAGTAAGCGTAAATTTGACATTTAGTAAAAAAAGTGCTATAATATCAAACCTGTAATGGCACATTATTCTAGTCAACAATTTTATTAAGAAGGCGGGGCTAAAAATCCGTCAAAGAGCATATCGATGAAACTTGTGGTGCTTGCTTCTTACGCCCAGTTTGGGGTGAGTGCTGGAAGGAATGATTAATGGGCGCTCGTAATGGCATACGATTCCGACCCATTACTCAGGGAGACCTAAACTTGTGGATAGCCTACACACGAAAGTTGATGGACTATCTACGACTTAGGATTAAACCTATCATGTGGGGTAACCTGCGGATAGCGTAGCTTGTCTTGAGTGGTAATAAGGGAATTATTGATCCTAGTAAATAATTAATAGCTAGAATTATTTATGAATCGCAATATGAAACTTATTCTGCAAAAAAGAATTATTAATAAAAGAGTTGAGGATGAAAAATCCTAGAGTGCGATTAATATGGTATTGCAGTATGTACTAAGTGGTAATCAAGTCATGTGATTGGTAACAACACATTGCTTTCTTTAAAGGGGAACCGCTAAACTGGTAACGGTAAGTAGAAAGCAGGGAAATCCTACTTGACCTAAGACATAAAGTTGACTATGTTAATAGCCATTTTTTTTTGGAAAAAACGGAGGTAAATATGAAAGACAAATGGACAATAAAAATAATTCTATTAGCATTTATAATATCAATGATATTTCAATCATTATCCGAAACAATAATGCCAAAGGTTAATCTAATATCAAGTATAATAATACTAATACTATTTATATTAATAGGAATAATGTTCGATATGATAGGTGTTGCAATAACAACATGTGATATAAAACCATTTCATTCAATGAACTCAAAAAAAATGAAATATGCGAGTACTGGAATAAAACTAATAAACAATCAAGCTAAAGTATCATCATTCTGTAATGATGTAATAGGAGATATATGTGGAATTATATCAGGTAGTGCCGGAGTAATAATAGCAACATCACTATCAAATAAACTAAACACAGATTTATTAATAACAAGCCTAATTGTAACATCAACAATAGCAGCATTAACAATAGGTGGAAAATCATTAGGAAAAAATATAGCACTAAAAAATAACACAAATATTATAAAAACATTTTCAAGGATAATATCGATATTTGTAAAATAAATTTGAAAAATGT
>CAKJXT010000088.1 GCA_918219625.1 Bacilli bacterium | reverse complement strand
TCTAAAAAATTCATAGAAGTAGCTTTTGTTGATAATGAAATAATAGGATAAGTATTTTTAATAATACTTTTTTTATTTCAAAACTATTTACACAAACATTTGTTATTGATATAATTATTATAGTATAGTAGGAGGGTTAAAAATGAAGATAAAATTAGTAAAAGGCGAAACAAATAGTGAGGTAAAGAAAAGAACAAGACTTGTCGCAACAGCAGGTCAAATATCACACTCAGATAAAAATCTATTCGAACTACACAAAGATAGATTTGATCATGAAGACAATATAAAAGCAATCGGAAGAATAGTAGGAAGTGGACATACATCTATTACAGAACACGATCAACTAACATTCTATATAACAGATGTAACTCCAGTAATTGAACAAATATTAATTGGTCAAAGACTAGTATCATTTACAATAAAATCAAGAAGATATGTAGACTTTAGTCACTCAGGATACTATGTTCCAAAATTTGATTATTTAAAAAATAAAAACGAAGTACAAAAGAAGTACAAACAACACATGCAATCACTATTTGATACATATTCAAAAATGGTTGAACAAGAAGTACCAAAAGAAGATGCAAGATTTATACTACCATATTGTTACTATAGTCAAATAACAATGAGCTTAAACACAAGATCATTAATGAAGTTAATAGAATACTGCTTAGTAGGAAGCATGAGCATGATAGATGAAGTAAGAGACTTTGGATTAGAAATGTTAAAAATCGCTAAAGAAAAAGTTCCATACTATAAAAAAGCATATACAGAATTCGATAAAATCATAGAAGAAAATAGAAAATATGAAGACAAACTATCATTCCTAGACAAACACAAAGAAAAATATGAAATACTAAAGCATGCAGAACTAATAAGTGTACAAACTGACTATCCAGAAAATGGAATAGACAAAACAATAATTGTTAGTTACCTAATGAATAGATATCAAATAAATATTAAACAAGGCAATGAATTATATGATAAATTAACATCAAAAGAAAAAGAAAAAATCATGGATACAATCTGTATGGCAAAAGAAACAAGAGAATTAGAACAAGTATCATTCAAATTCCAAATGCCTACAACCTTAGCTGGACTAACACACTTAACAAGACACAGAATACATTCATTACTAATACCAGACTTCTTACCAATGTATGACTTAAATAATCAAGTAATTCCAGAAACAATAAAAAACACATGTTTAAAATTATATAAAGACGCAATAAAGAAAAATATAGAAGCATATGAAGAATTCAAAAAACTAGGAGTTCAAGAAAAAGACTTAGTATACTTCCATTTAAGTGGAACAATGATTAATGTTCAAACAAATGTAAACGGTAGAGAACTAGTACTAATGAGTAGACTAAGATGTTGTAATAGAGCTCAATGGGAAGTAAGACAATTACTAAATGAAATGGTAAAAGATGTAAAAAAACAATCAAAATTATATGCAAACTATCTAGGTGCGCCATGTGCTATAGAAGGAAGATGTCCAGAAGGGAAACATTCTTGTGGTAATCCATATAAATGTACAAGGAGAGAAATATGAGAGGTAAATTAATAGTAATAGAAGGAACAGACTGTTCTGGAAAAGAAACACAATCAAACTTATTAATCGAAAAACTAAAAAAAGAAAACATTAGAATAGAAAAATTTGGTTTTCCAAACTACAATAGTCCTACAGGAAAAATAGTAGGTGGACCATACTTAGGAAAAAGTTATATATGCGAAGGATGGTTTGAAG
>CAKJXT010000087.1 GCA_918219625.1 Bacilli bacterium | reverse complement strand
CTATATAAAACATATATAAGTTCTTTTGTTATAGGTTCATTTTGTGCTGCCAATGTTTCAGCCCAAATATCTTTGTCAGTTGTCTTATAATCTACCGTATTTTCATCTGCATCAATATATCCAAAGTTCCCTTTATATGACAAAGTTGAATTTTGATACTCATATATAATGAATGATGTAAATGTCATCTCTTCACTATCTATAAATCCTTCTGGCCATGTTGAGTAGGCATCGCTCATATCTGTTGTTACTGTTACTTTAAGTTTATTGTTATCGACTTTTGTTGCAGAAATGTTTGATCCGATTTCTCTAATATATGAATCTGAGAAATAGATTCTTTCATTTAATCTTTCAATTATACTATCAAGTTCATCTGCTTTTACTATTGTTAATGGTATAAACATTATGAATGCTATCATTAACATTATAAATTTCTTTTTCATATTTTTCTCCTTCTTTATAATAGTCTTTCCTATTATTAATTTAATTATATATTATATGTCTGTTTATGTCAATTTTATTGTTATAAAAAAAAATACATTATTGTAAATGTATTAGTCCTTTTGACACTTCTTCTAGTGCTTTTCCAATGTTCTTTTCTGATTTGTATTCATTTTCTTTCATTTGAAAATGTTCTGTTTTTTCCATTTCTTGTACTCTTTTTGAAACGATGTTTACAAGTAAATATTTTGATCCTACTTGTGTTAGTAATTTATCTATTGATGGATAAATCATCTTATCACTCCTTCTTTTTTATAATAGTACATAATTAAAAAAAATGCAAGTTGAAATACATTTTTTTACATTTATTTACACAATTATTTCTTTTATTAATTTATTTTCTTCTACTTTTTCTTTTGTTATTTCAAAGCATTTTATAAATTCTTCTTCTTTTAATGTTTTATTATTGATGTATACTTTTAATAGTTCTTCTCCTTCTTTTATATAGTCTCCTATTTTTTTATTTAGAACTATTCCTACTTCAAAATCTATATTTTCTTCTTTGCTTAGTCTTCCTGCTCCTATTATTCTTGCATTTTCTCCAAGTCTTAGTGCATCTATATGTTTTATGTATCCTTCTTCTTTTGATTTAATGCTTAATATATTGTTTGATACTTTTATATCATTTATATTTCCATGTTGATTTTCTACTAGTTCGACAAATTTATTGTATGCTTTACCATTATTTAAGTTTTCTGTTACTTCTTGTTTTGCTTGTTCTACACTAATATTCTTTGCCATACTTACCATATATGAAGCAAGTTCTGTAACAAGATTAGTCAAGTCTTTTGGTCCATTACCTTTTAGTGTATTTATACTTTCTATTACTTCTAATGAATTACCTATAGCGAATCCTAGTGGTTCATCCATATCAGTTATGAAACATACTACTTTTTTATTGTGTTGTTTCCCTATTTCTACTAATAAGTTAGCTAGTTTTTTTGCATCTTCTAATGTTTTCATTAGTGCGCCATTTCCTACTTTTACATCTATTACTATGCATGATGCGCCGCTTGCTAGTTTCTTACTCATTATTGATGATGCGATTAGCGGGATTGATTCTACTGTTCCTGTTACATCCCTTAGCGCATATATTTTTTTATCTGCTGGAACTAAATTTCCCATTTGTCCTACTATAGCCACTTTTATTTTTTTTACCTGTTCTTTAAATTTATTTATATCAATGCTTGTATTAAATCCTGGAATTGATTCTAATTTATCTATTGTTCCACCAGTAAATCCTAGTCCTCTTCCTGACATTTTAGCAATATTTACTCCACAAGACGCTACTAGAGGGGCAAGTATTAAAGTTGTTTTATCTCCTACTCCGCCTGTTGAATGTTTATCTACTACCGGTTGAAGTTCATCTAAATTTATTTTTTCACCACTATTTAACATTATTTCTGTTAGGTCAAAAGTTTCTCTGTTTGTCATTCCTTGAATTACTATTGCCATTAATAATGAACTCATCTGATAGTCTAATACTTTCCCATTTATGTATCCATCTACAGCATATTTAATTTCATCATATGTTAGTTCTTCCTTATTTTTCTTTTTTGTAATTATATCTACTATTGTCATATTTTATCACCATTATAATTATAACAAAAAAAGATGAAATAAGTAACTATTTCATCAATTTTCTTGCAATTAGTTCAATTGTTCTTTTTGGATCTGAACAAAGTTTATTATATAACTCTCTATTATGTTTTAACTCATTTATTATTTGAATGTCTTCATCAGCCATTACTACATTATAAGTTTTATCTTTTTCACTTACAACATTTTTATCTCTTCCTAAAACATAATCTGGTTCTAGGTCTAATATTTTAATTAAATCTAGAAAGTTTTCCATTGTAGGTGTTCTTGTACCTTTTTCGTATCCGCAAATAGATACTTTAGAAACTCCTAATAAGTTTCCTAACTCTTCTTGTGACATATTTCTTTTGATTCTTGCTTCTTTTAATCTTTTTCCTATTATCATAAAATCCTCCCCGAAACAATTTGTTAACCATATTATAACAAATTATATGTGTTTTTGTACATAATTAACTTAAAAGTTATCGTTTTCTATTGAAGTTACCAAAATGTTAATGTATAATTAATATGGATGGTGATTATTTATGGAAAAATTAAGAGAATTAAGGCTAAAAAACAAATTTACTAATCAAATAATGGCTGACACTTTGAGTATCAGTAAACCTTATTACTGGCAGTTGGAACATGATCAGAAAAGACTAACTTATGATATGGCAATTAAAATAGCGAATATCTTTCGATTAAAACCTGATGATTTATTTTATGATGAGTTTTATAAAAGAATTAAAGAAGCAGATTAGTGCTTCTTTTATATTGTTTTATATACATTCATTATTACTGTAGTTCGCTCTTTTAATGAAGCAAAGAAAATATAGCTAGCAATTGTAATGTTCCTAACAATATATCTATTATAGCTAAAATATTTTCTTTGATCATAAAACTACTAATACCCAAAACAGTTGAGCATACGCCAATTGGCACTCCTGCAATCCATACATACATTAATACATATATACCACCAATACAACTTGATTCGCATCCTGAATCAACATGTGCTGCGTAAGCAATTACTATGATGGGTATTAATGACATAAAGAAAGAGATTAATGCATTTTTTTTACTCTTACGACTTTTTTGGTTTAAAACATCATCACCACAGTTTTGGCAAAATTTATCATTTTTATCAACTTTGCATCCACAATTATTACACTTCATATATTTCACTTACCTTCTATTTTTATTTTAGCACATATATTTTCTTCTGTCTATTTTTTTCTATTTTCACATTGTTGAATATATTGTTTGGTATATGTATTTATTATTACAGTAGTTCATTACAAACTCATTGTCTTTTTTGGTCACTATTATTCCTATTGTATTATTTTGATTTATTTGTTTTAAGTTGTTATCTATATAGTTCATATATGTTTGTATTTGACCTATGTGTTCTTTTTTTAGTTCTGTTACTTTTAGTTCTACTACTGTGAAGCAATTATATTTATAATTAAATAATAGAATGTCTATGTAGTTATTTGTACCGTAATCACTTATTTTATATTCACTTTTTATAAATGAATATCCTTCTCCCAGTTCTTTCATAAATTCTTCTATGTTTTCTATTATTGTGTTTTTTAATGCCTTTTCTGTTATTATTTCTTTATCTATTTTTATTAATATTGGATTCTTTATATAGTCTCCTATTTTTGTTTCTTCATTTTTTATTAGTTTTTCTTTTGTTTTATCGTCTAATCTTTCATATTCTTTGTTCTTAATTTTTTCATGTAGTTGTCTATATCCTATATTTTGTTCATTTACTATTTTTATATAGTATCTTATTTCATTTTTATCATTTAATAGTAGTAGTTCTCTGCAATGTGTCCAAGACAAATTGGAACGCACTGCGTTCCATATTTCATTTTTAAATAAAATATAGAACTTTCTCATATTTCGGAGATTTCTTTCGCTATAGTTTTTTCCTAATTCTTGGGTTAGTTTTGTAGAGTATTTTTTTATTAAACCATCACCATATTTAGCTTTTTCTTCTCCTCCTTGTGCTTCAATTAACGTCTTTCCTATTTTATAATATCCTTCTAATTCTCTTTTATTCTTACTATAATCTTTTACTTTTTTATATGTTTCTATGTCTATTATTTCATTTTTTATCTCATTATAATAATTCATTTTACCTCCATATTAAAAGCAGATTATTTATCTGCTTCTGGTCTTCTAGTTGAAAGAAATGTTACTTTTTCGGCTACTACTTCTGTTACATATTTTACTTCATCATCTTGTTCATACTGACTTGTTTGTATTCTTCCTTTGATACCTACAAGGTCACCTTTTTTACAATATTCAGCAGTATTTTCTGCAACACCTCTCCAAAGTACACATGGAATATAATCTGTTTCATATTCTCCATCCATGTTTTTGAAACCTCTTGGAACTGCAAGTGTTAATTGCGCTACTTTGTTCCCATTTTCTGTTTCATGTACTTCTAAATCTCTTACTATTCTTCCAACTATTACTGTTTGATTTAACATATTATCTCTCCTTTCATTTTAAGTATATATTAGTTTTTTTTTATAATCAAATGGGGGTTTTTGATTTTTGGATTAAAAAAAAATACAGATTTTTATAATCTGTATACAGTTTTTTAATTTTTGTTTGTTTTTTTTATTTATTTTTTAAAATTAGCAATTTAACTCAATTTTTGCATTTTTTATTTCTTTTGTGTTTTTATCTAAATAAAATGTTATTTTTGATGTGTTTTTACATTTTTTTAGTTTTGATGAATCTATCTCTTTTGCTTTTCTCAAATCACTTAAAGTTATTGTTACTGATTCTACAGTGTTTGCCATTTTCATGTGATTTTCATAGTATATTTTTGCATTTTCTTTAAATATTTCCTTTTTATTTGAACATCCTGTTAGAATTAAAAGTGGTATTAGTAAAATTAATTTTTTCATATTTCCTCCTAAAAATAATTCTTTAATAGTGCGTTTAGTTCAACTGCGTATTCCATTGGTAGTTCTTCTCTAAATCTTTCTATAAATCCCATTATTATTAGTTCTTTTGCTTTCTCTTCATTTATTCCTCTACTCATTAAGTAGAATAGTTTATCCTTATCTATTTTTGATACTGTTGCTTCATGTTCTATATTCGATGTTTTATTCGATACTTTATTTTGTGGGATTGTATCGCTTTTTGAATTACTGTCTAATATTATTGTATCACATTTTACAATAGCTTTAGAGTGTTCTGCTTTTTTTGATATATTTACTGTTCCTCTATAGTCTGCTTCTCCACCATTTAAGGCAATTGATTTACTTATTATATTGCTTTTTGTGTATGGAGCAAGATGTATCATTTTTGCTCCTGTATCTTGTATTTGATTTTCTTTAGCAACAGCTATAGATATACAGTTACCACTTGCATATTTTCCATTTAGAATGCAGCTTGGATATTTCATGTTTACTTTGGAACCTATGTTTCCATCTATCCATTCCATGCATCCGCCTTCTTCTACTATTGCTCTTTTTGTAACTAAGTTATATACATCGCTTGACCAGTTTTGAATTGTTGTATATCTACATTTTGCGTTTTTCTTTACATATATTTCTACTACTGCAGCATGTAGTGAGTCTGATGTGTAAGTAGGGGCTGTACAACCTTCCATATAGTGAAGATCTGATTCTTCATCTACTATTATTATTGTTCTTTCAAATTGTCCCATGTTTTTTGTATTTATTCTAAAATAACTTTGTAGTGGTCTATCTAGTTTTGTTTTTGGTGGTATATATATAAATGTTCCACCACTCCATACTGCTCCATTTAGAGCTGTATATTTATTTTCGTCATATTTTACTAGATTATTAAAGTATTCTTTGAATAGTTCTGGGTATTTTTTTAGTGCAGTATCTGTATCACAAAAGATTATGTTTTTTTCTTCTAGTTCTTGTATCATATTGTGGTATATTACTTCACTTTCATATTGAGCTCCTATACCACCTAGGTATTTCTTTTCTGCATCTGGAAGTCCTAATTCACAAAATGTTTTTTGTGCTTCTTCTGGTACATCTTCCCATTTATTATGAATTTTGTCATCTATTTTTTTATAGTAAGTTATTATATCAAAATCTATTTTTAATTCTGGCCCAAAGTTTGGATTACTTAGTTCTTCAAATTTTTTATATGAGTTTATTCTGAATTCTTTCATCCAATTTGGTTCATTTTTTATATTAGATATTTCTATTACTTTTTCCTCATTTATGTTTTTCTTCATAAGATTTCACCATTACCATTATACTAAAATTATATTAAAAAAAAAAGAATATTTTATTTATTCTCTTCTTTTAATGATTTTTCCATTCCCCACCAAGCTAGAAGTGCACATTTTTTTCTATTTGGTTGTTTATATATATCGTCATATACATTTGCTTGTTCTAATATTTCTTCATTATATTCTTTTTCATCTATCATGTTATAGAAGTTATTTATTATATCTTTTGCTTCTTCTATTGTTTTACCAATTAAAGTATCTATCATTATTGATGTTGATGATGTACATATTGCGCATGCTTCTCCATCAAATCTAACATCTTTTATTTTTCCATCTTCTAATTTAACCATTAGATTTACTTCATCTATACATGAGTCATTATTCATATTTATTTTTATATATGATTCATCTTCTATTAATCCTTTGTTTTTTGGATTTTGATAGTGTTCTAGTATTATACTTCTTTTCATATTTTGATCCATAATATCGCCTCTTTATGTATTATAGCACATAATTTTATTAATTACTATTTTTATATTCTAAAACTCTTTCTAGTATTTTTGCGTGTGCCTCATGCATAAGTCCTTCTTTTATTATTTGTTTTAGTTTTGTTTTACTTATATATGAAACCGATTCAACTTCATCTTTTTTTAAGTGTATATCATTTATATCTATATCTTTTTTTAAATAAAAAATAAATCTCATTGGAAAATCAATAAATAAGTGTCCTAGATTTATTAATTTTTCTTTACTTATATCTATTCCAAGTTCTTCTTTTACTTCTCTTTTTATTGTATCAATTGGTCTTTCTCCGTGTTTTACATGTCCGCCTGTTGATGAGTAAATATTTCCCTTTTTTTCAGATGTTTTTTGTATTAAGAATTCATTTTTACTATTTTCTATATATATTAGTGCAACACCTATATGTTCTCCTTCATTAAAATTTTCGTCTTTCGTATTTCTTCCTACTACTTTTCCTATTTTTCTTCCGTTATCATTATATACGTCTAACATTTCCATGCTGTCCACCTCTATTATATTTTAGCATTTTTTCTAAAAAAATAAAAGAAGCTATTTAGCTTCTACTATTAGTTTTATTGCAGTTCTTTCTTCACCTTCTATTTGTATATCAGTGAATGCTGGAATGCATACAAGGTTTTTTCCAGATGGTGCTACAAATCCTCTAGCTATTGCGATTGCTTTTACTGCTTGGTTAAGTGCTCCTGCTCCTATTGCTTGTATTTCTGCTATTTCATTTTGTCTTATTACATTTGCGAGTGCTCCAGCTACTTTACTAGGATCTGATTTAGTTCCTACTTTTAATGTTTCCATAAATACCTTCTTTCTATACTAAAGTATATTTTAGTATGGAAAGAATATGTCTTTTTCTTTTATTTTTATGTGTTCTCTTGTTGTTTTTCCAAGTAATATTTGGGGTTTGTTTGTTCCGTGAAAGTCACTTCCACCCGTTGTATATAGGTTATGTTTTTCTGCAATTTCTAAGTATCTTTTTACATCTTCAGGTGTATGTATACTATTATATATTTCTATTCCATCTAATCCTTCTTCTATTAATGATTCAATAAATTTTTCAATATCTATTTGATAGTCATCTTCAACTTCTCTTGGATGAGCGAGTATTGCAATTCCTCCTGCTTCATGAATTGTATCTATAATGGTTTTTGATGGAATTCTATGAACTATTAAACCTTTTGGAGTTAAATATTTGTCATAGATTTCACTTCTTTTTAATCCAGTTTTTTTCTTTAGGATTTCACATATATCATATCGTCCTATTGTTCCTTTTTTGTTTAAGATTTGTGCTTCTTCTTTTGGTGTTATTATTGTGTGACCATCTTTTGAAAAGGTATCTCTTATATATTCTAAAACTTGTATTATTTTTGTTCTTCTGTTATCTTTTATTATATTACATATTCTTAGTAATTCTTCATTATTACAATTAATGCCATATCCTAGGATATGGCAGTTATATTTATCATGTAAAGCTGAAAATTCTATCCCAGGAATACAAGTCATATTGTATGGCAATAAAATACCATTTATTTCTTTATAAGCTGAAACATCATCATGATCTGTAATTGAGAACTCTTTGATTCTCAAATTTATTAACTTTTTGATTATTTCATAAGTTGAGTATGTTCCGTCGGAGTTGTTAGTATGTATATGCATATCAATCATATTAACCACTTCCTAGTCATATTGTAGCACTAAAAGAAAAAAAGAACAATATTTTGTTCTTACATTTCTGTATTATATAGTCCCCTATATATTTTTGATTTTTGTAGTAACTCTTTGTGTGTTCCTGATTCTTCAAGCTTTCCTTTATCAATTATATGTATTATATCAGAGTCTATTATAGTTGATAATCTATGAGCAACAATTATTATTGTATGGTCTTTTATTAGATTATCTATTGTCATTTTTATATATTCTTGTGATTCATTATCAAGTGCACTTGTAGCTTCATCGAATAGTATTATTTTTGTATTTA
The DNA here is from genome assembly GCA_918219625.1 of Bacilli bacterium. The sequence continues at coordinate 15,570 of CAKJXT010000087.1, read as the reverse complement.
GTAATAGTGTTCTAGCTATTGCGATTCTTTGCTTTTGTCCACCTGATAAGTTTACTCCACCTTCTCCTATTATTGTTTCATATTTATCTGGAAGGCTCATTATGTATTCGTCTATGTATGATTTTTTACATACTTCTCTTATTTCTTTTAGGGATGCATTGGGTTTTACTAGTCTAAAGTTTTCTAGTATAGATATATTAAATAAGAATGGAGTTTGTCTTATTATTGAAATATTGTTTCTTAATGATTCTTCTGTTAAGTCTTTTATGTTTATTCCATCTAGTAAGATTTCTCCTTCTGTTGTATCAAAGTATCTTAGTAATAGGTTAAATATTGTTGATTTACCATTTCCACTTCTTCCTATTATTGCGATTTTTTTATTTGGTTCTAATTTTAAATCTAATCCTTTTAGTGTTAATTCTTCATCTTCTGTATATTTGAATTTAACATTTTTGAATTCTATTAGTCCTTTTGCATTTTTTAGATTTTTCTTTCCAAATTTTTCGTCTTGATATTTTCTATTATTTACTATTTCATCTATTCTTTTTAGTGATACTGAAACTTTATTATAGTTTATTCCAAAGTCACTTATAGATTCTACAACTTCATCAATTCTCCAAATATATGATTCAATTACTATGAAGAGCGCTAATGACATTTTTCCACTTATAAATAGTGCTCCTGAGGTCATAAGTATTACGAATTGTAATATAAAGTATACTAAGTTATTTAAGTTATAGTATATTACTTCATATGTTTTTATTTTCTTTTGTTCAACAAATAAGTCATCAAAATTTTTGTACATTCTACTCTCTATGTTTTTCTTTATTCCAAGAGCTTTAATTTCTCTTATTCCTGTTAGGTTTTCAGTTGCTGATTTAACATAGTCATCTGATTGTTTTTTTATTTTTTCTTGTGTACTTTTGATTTTTGGGAAGAATTTTTTTGATATAATTCCCATTGTTAAACCAAATACTAATATTTCAAGTCCTAATACCCATGATGTTCTTATAGCAATTACAAATATTATAATTACTACTACTGATCTACATGTCATTTTGATTAGTCTAGCTAAGAGTTCCATTACTCTATCAGGATCTGTTACCATTCTGTTTATGAATTCACCAACGCCTATTTCTTCAAAGGCGATTGCTGGCAATTCAGTTATTTTGTGGTATAGATCTTTTAAGACATTCTTTGAGAATTTAAGTTCAAGATGATTATATAAGAAGTCTCTTGGTATTGAGAATACTACATAGAATAGTATAAATAATGATTCCCAAAGTATTAAGAAAAATAAAAACATCTTAAAATTCATATTTGTAAGATGTTCTAAAGCAAAGCCCCAAAGTATGGATGTAGTTAATGCAGGTATGTACGTTAAAATGACTAATGTCAAATACGCAATTAGCTTCAGTTTATCATCTTTCAAATAATGCCACAAAATTTTGAAATTATTTTTTGCTTTCATATTCTTTTACCTCCTTTACATGTGTAATTTTAACATAATTATTTTTTTAATGCAAGAAAAAAATTAGTTTCGCACTAATTTTTTGTTTTTTTCAAAGTTTTTTGATTTTCATTAGGTAAAGCATATCCTCTTATATCTTCTGCACGAAAATAGGTTATATCTCCTTTTGGCGTTAATACGCCATACCAGACAGGTGTTCCACCTCTACTCAATACATATTTTTCTTCCTCAAGTGATTGTATTATTGTTTGTTCATTATTATATAAATATCCTGCTGATACAACATTAAATTCGTTACCATAAAAATCTTGAGTTTGATCTAATGTAGTATTACGTATAACATGTGGGTTTTGTTCTAGCCATGCATCGTTCCCGTTTTGATAGAACTCTGCATAATATTTAGGAAGAATTTTACCACCTATTGTTACATTTTTATCTTGAGGATTATCATTGGTGTATTTTAGTAAAGCACCTGTGAACGATAGCAAAACTGCTATACTTGCAAAAGTAATTCTTATTCCAGTTTCTTTCCCGAATCTTTTTTCAGATTCTCCAGGATTAATTATTAATTTTTCACCTATTTCCGTCATATTATTCTCCTATTTTACTTTTTGATTATCTTTTTGATTTTCATTTTTTATATCAAATATTCTAAAGTACCCTTCTACTTCTCCATCACATTTTGTTTGTACTGCTACAAGTTCTCCACCATTATTGATTACTGTCATTTCGGTTAAACGATCTTTAATTATTTCAAAATCATTTCCAATTTCATAAACAGCTGATACTACTGTTCTTTCTTTTGTTAAATCGAAATATGGATTTTTTCCCTCATTTCCATATATTGCGTTATCAGGTCCTGGGTAAATTAACGCGGTTGGTTGCATATTTATTGTTTTATTTATTATTGGACTTCCTTCTTTTAAGTCGTCTTGATTATATGTAATTGAAGAACCATTAAATTCTTTACATTGTTTACAATAAGCTGTTATAAAGCTCCCACTAACTGCTACAGTACCAGCAGCTATTAAAAATGTCAGTATTCTATTTCCTGTACTTTTTTTTGGCTTCTTTTCTTCTGCCATAAAACCCTCCTATAGTATTTTTTTCAAGAATTGTCCTGTATATGAACACTCTACTTTTGCGACTTCTTCTGGTGTTCCAGTTGCGACTATATTTCCACCTTCATCTCCACCTTCTGGTCCAAGGTCAATAATATAATCAGCAACTTTAATAACGTCTAGATTGTGTTCGATAACAATCACTGTATCTCCATTATCTACTATTCTTTCTAAAATTGCAAGTAATTTTTTAATATCTTCGCTATGAAGTCCTGTTGTTGGCTCATCTAATATGAATAAACTCTTTCCTGTAGGCTTCTTTTGTAGTTCTTTTGATAGTTTTACTCTTGCGGCTTCTCCTCCTGATAGTGTTGGTGCGCTTTGTCCTAATTTAATATATGAAAGTCCTACATCTTGTAACATTTGAAGTTTATTTTTTACTTTTGGATGGTTTTCAAAGAATTCTAATGCTTCTTCTACTCTCATTTCTAGTACATCATATATAGATTTTCCTTTATATTTTACTTCTAGTGTTTCACTATTGTATCTTGTTCCACCACATACTTCACATGGAACATATACGTCTGGTAGGAAATGCATTTCTATTTTTTTTACTCCATCTCCCCAGCATGCTTCACATCTTCCGCCTTTTACATTGAATGAGAATCTTCCTTTATCATATCCTCTTATTTTTGCTTCTTTAGTTTGTGTGAATATATCTCTTATATCGTCAAATACTCCTGTATATGTAGCCGGATTTGATCTTGGTGTCCTTCCTATTGGAGCTTGTGATATATCTATTACTTTATCTATATTTTCTAGTCCTTTTATTTCTTTGTGTTTTCCTGGTTTTAGTTTTGTTTTATAAATATTAGAAGCAACTGCTTTATATAGTATTTCGTTTATTAGACTACTTTTTCCTGATCCTGATACTCCTGTTACGCATGTTAATGTTCCAAGTGGAAATTTAACATTGATGTTTTTTAAGTTGTTTTCTTGTGCTCCTTTTATTTCTATGAATTTTTTATTTCCTTTTCTTCTTTTTTCTGGTATTTCTATTTTTCTTTTTCCTGATAAGTATTGACCTGTTATACTATTATCATTTTTCATTACTTCTTCTGGAGTTCCCTTAGCTACTACTTCTCCACCATGTATTCCTGCTTTTGGTCCTATATCTACTAAGTAATCGCATGCTAACATAGTATCTGTATCATGTTCTACTACTATTAGTGTGTTTCCTAAGTCTCTCATTTCTAACATTGATTTTATTAGTCTTTCATTGTCTCTTTGATGCAATCCTATACTTGGTTCATCTAGTACATATAATACTCCTGTTAGTCTTGATCCTATTTGAGTTGCAAGTCTTATTCTTTGTGCTTCTCCACCTGATAGTGTTCCTGCAGTTCTATTTAGTGTCAGATATTCTATTCCTACATTTATTAAAAATTCAAGTCTTGAGTTTATTTCTTTCAATATTAATTCTGATATTTCTTGTTGTTGTTTTGTAAGTTTTAGATTTTTTAAGAATATGTGTAGGTCTTTTATACTCATTTGTGTCATTTCATATATATTCTTTTTTCCTACTAGTACTGATAAAACTGATTCATCTAGTCTTGAACCATTACATGTTGGACATACTGATTCTGTCATGTAGTTTTCTATCCACTCTCTAATCCATGAACTTTTTGTTTCTATGTATCTTCTTTCTAGGTTGTTTATTATTCCTTCAAAGAAGTCTTTTTTGCTTCTTGTGTTTCCTGTTTTTGATTTATATTTAAATTCTAATACATCTCTTGATCCATATAGTATTATATCTAGTTCTTCTCTTTTTAGATTTTTTACTGGTTTATCTAGATCAATATTATAGAATTTAGCTGTTGTTGATATTTCTGTGTATGTTGTATTTTCGTCTTCTGTATTAATAGCCACTATTGCGCCTTCATTTATACTTTTATTTTTATCCGGAATTATTAAGTCTTCATCTATTTTATATTGAATTCCTAGTCCTTTACATTCCTTACATGCTCCGTATGGTGCGTTAAATGAAAATATTCTTGGCTCTAGTTCTGGTAATGAAAAGTCGCAATCTGGACATGCATATTTTTCGCTCATTAAGAATTCATTTTGTCCAACTACGTCTATTAATACTTTCCCTTTTGCTAGTTTAGATGCTGTTTCTATTGATTCATATAGTCTTGATCTTATTCCTTCTTTTATTATTAGTCTATCTATTATTACTTCTATGTTATGTTTTTTAGTTTTTGATAGTTCTATATTTTCTGATAAATCATATTCTTCATCATCTATTCTAATTCTAACGTATCCATCTTTTCTATATTGATCTAATAAGTCTTTAAATGTTCCTTTTTCTCCATGTATTACTGGGGACATTATTCTTATTTTTGTGTTTTGTTCTAATTTTAATACTTGATTAGTCATTTCTTCTATACTTTGACTTGATATTGGTTTATGATGGTTAGGACAGTATGGCACTCCAATTCTTGCATATAGTAGTCTTAGGTAATCATATATTTCTGTTATTGTTCCAACTGTACTTCTTGGATTTTTGTTTGTTGTTTTTTGATCTATTGATATTGCAGGCGATAATCCTTCTATTGAGTCTACATTTGGTTTTTCTGATCCGCCTAGGAATTGTCTTGCGTATGCACTTAAAGATTCAACATATCTTCTTTGACCTTCAGCGTATATTGTATCAAACGCTAAGGAACTTTTTCCTGAGCCCGATACTCCTGTCATTACTATTAGTTTATTTTTTGGTAGCTCTAGATCTATGTTTTTTAAATTATTTTCTCTTGCACCTTTTATTACTATCTTATCCATAATATCTCCTTTGAAACTTTATATATTATACTATATTTTTTTTAAATGTAAAATGTATTTTTTTACCATTTTATTATAGCATACATTTGTTTGATTTGCAAATATTAAAAAAGTAAGATTTGATTCTTACTTTTGTTGTATTTATTTTTTGCTTTGATGTCTATCTAGTGCTGATAGCCGTGCTTTAAACATTTCTTGTTCTTCATAATATCCAAAGACACCTGCATATTTTATTTGAGCACTGAATAAAAGGTCTAATTTTTCTCTACATTCTGTTTCTAATTCTTGTAGTTTGTTTAAATCATCCATATATTTTCGAAAATTCTCTCTATCATCCTGGCTTATTTGGTAAAGAATAAATGCTTTTATTCTGATGGCATCTAGTTTTACTTTTTGTATATGTATCTTAACTTTTAAAATTCGTCTTATATTTTCATACTCAGTGATTTGACCATAGTTTTCTATAAAGTCCACTTCTGAACCGCGTACAACCATATTTCCCCCCTCAATTACTATCTTGATTTAATTGTATCTACATAATAATTTACTTTGGAAGCCCATGTTGTGCTTCCTGCATATTTTGGATTCATTAATTCAGGTGTGTTTAAACCCATTCCAAAGTAATTTTTAGACAGGTTATCTATAAAACCTCTAATACCATTTTCTAATGTGTCATATCCTTTATATCCACCTGAACCACATGTTGGTGAACCTTTTTGACCACCAACATTATTACATGAAAGCATTAAATTACTACAATGTCCATTACATCCTGTTTCATGTAGTGATATAGCTACTGCTATATATGGGTCTACTCCGTTTGCTAAAGAGTATTCTGCATATAGTCTACCATATCCGTGTAATTCATTTTTTAAACTTCTATCTAATTTTTCTGCAAGTTCATCCATTGTAAGTCCATCGTAAACAATTAATGTTTTTAAATATTCTTGGTATTCTCTTTCTTTTCTTTCTTCTTCTTTTTGAACTTTTTTCTCAAAGAATTTATTGAAAGTTGTTATTGTTATCTGTGTTGCATCTGCTTTAGCTGTTTGATATATATGTTCAGCTTTTGCTTTTTTATCTTCTCTTTTTTTGTTTATTATATCATATGAGTTAAGATTAATTATAAACATTGCTAGTACTAAAACTAACATTGTTGAAGTCTCAATTATTCTTTTCAATTTACTCACCCTTTACTTACCTAATTATCTCAATAGGTAGTAAAATTTTATCATAAAATAGGTAAAATGTCAAATTTGTGTATATGTTTTTGAATTTACTTAAATTATTCTTGACAAGAAAAAAAGGCTTATTTTAAAGCCTCTTTTCTTGATAGATTTAGTCTACCTCTTTTATCATATCCTAATGATTTAACTATTATTTCGTCTCCTACTTTAACGACATCACTTGGTTTTTCAACTCTCTCTTCTGCTAAATGTGATACGTGAACTAGTCCTTCTGTTCCAGGCCATAGTTCTACAAAGCATCCGAAGTCTTCTACTTTTACAACTTTACCAGTATAAACTTTTCCGTCTTCTACTTCTCTTACTACTTCTTTTATCATTTCAGCAGTTTTATTTATTATATCTTGATCACTGTGGTAGATTATTACTCTTCCATCGTCTTCTAAATCAACTTTTACGGCATTTACATCTGTTACTGCTGTTACATTGCTTGCTTCAAGTATAATTTTTGTAATCATTTCTCCACCTTTTCCAATAACATCTTTAATCTTATTTGGATTGATTTGGAATATCATTGTTTTTGGTGCATATTTCGATACTTCTTTTCTTGGCTCTGGTATTTGAGCTTCTATAACATCTAATATTTGCATTCTTGCTTTTTTAGCTTGTTCTAGGGCTCCTTTTAGAATTTCTTTTGTTATACCTTTTATTTTTATATCCATTTGAAGTGCGCAGATACCTTTTCTTGTTCCTGCAACTTTAAAGTCCATGTCTCCTAGGTGATCTTCCATACCTTGGATATCTGTTAAGATTGTATAGTCATCTCCATCAGTAATTAATCCCATAGCGATACCGGCTACTGGTGCTTTTATTGGTACACCTGCTGCCATTAATGCCATACATCCAGCACATATACTTGCTTGTGATGATGATCCGTTTGATTCTAGTATTTCTGATACTACTCTTATTGTATAAGGGAATTCTTCTTCAGATGGTATTACTTGCGCTAAAGCTCTTTCTCCTAGGGCTCCATGACCTATTTCTCTTCTTCCTGGTGCTCCATATCTTCCTGTTTCTCCTACTGAGAATTGTGGGAAGTTATAGTGTAACATGAATCTTTTTTCTGCTTCTAGTGATAGTCCATCTAGTATTTGATGTTCTCCTAATGCTCCAAGGGTTACAACACCTAATGCTTGAGTTTGTCCTCTTGTAAATAGTGCCGATCCATGTGTTCTTGGAAGTAAGTCAATATCTGTTGATAATGGTCTTATTTCATCCATTGCTCTTCCGTCTGCTCTAGTTTTTTCTTTAACTACTATTTTTCTAAATATTTCGTATTCGATTTCTTCTAGAACTAATTTTACTTTTGTTAGTAATTCTTTTAATTCTTCATCTTTTAAGTCTTGATTTTCACTTTCGTATTTAGCAACTACATCTTCTTTTACTTTGTCTATTGCTTCATATTTTTCTATTTTATCTAGAATTCTCATAGCTTTATTTAGATTATCTTCTGATAAACTTCTAACTTCTTGTTTTAGTTCATCAGTTATTTCTAGAACGTCATATTCCATTTTCTCTTGTCCACATTCAGCTATGATTTTTTCTTGGAATTCACATAGTTCTTTTACTGCATCGTGTCCAAACATAAGTGCATCTAGCATATCACTTTCTGATACTTCTTTTGATCCACTTTCTACCATGTTTATAGCTTCTTTTGTTCCTGCCACTGTAAGTTCTATGTCAGTTTCTTCTAATTCTTCTGCAGTTGGATTAATTATAAATTCTCCATTTATTCTTCCAACTTTAACACCAGCTATTGGTCCATCGAATGGTATTTTTGATATTGATGTAGCTAAGCTTGAACCAAACATTGCTGCTAGTTCTGGTGAGTTATCTTGATCCACTGATAGAACTGTGTTTACTATCTGAACTTCATTTCTAAAGTTTTCAGGAAACATTGGTCTCATTGGTCTATCTATCATTCTAGCTGCAAGCGTAGCATTGTCTGTTGGTCTTCCTTCTCTTTTTATAAATCCACCTGGTATTTTACCTACTGAGTATAGTTTTTCTTGATATAGTACCATTAATGGAAAGAAGTCTGATAATACGTTTGCGTTTTTACTTACTACTGCAGTTGATAGTATTACTGTATCTCCATATCTTACTAATACCGCACCATGTGCTTGTTTTGCTAGTTCTCCAATTTCTACTACTAATTTTCTTCCCCTGAAATCTAATTCATATACTTTCTTCATTTTTACCTCCTTAATTTCAAAAAATAAAGACACTTAAAAAAAGTGCCTGTTTTTGTTTAATTATTTTCTTAAACCTAATGATTTAACTATTTCACGATATCTGTTTACATCGTTTTTAGCTAAGTAGTTAAGTAAGCTTCTTCTCTTACCAACTTTCTTAAGTAAACCTCTACGTGAGTGGAAATCATGTTTGTGTTCTTTTAAGTGTTCTGTTAACTCAGTGATTTCTTGAGTTAATATAGCTATTTGAACTTCACATGAACCAGTATCATTAGCGTCTTTACCGTATTTTTTTACGATATCAGCTTTTGCTGCTTTTGTTAAAGCCATTTGAATTCTCCTTTCTTTTTAATTCGCTTAATTCCTAGAAATACGTTGGAGTGCGTAAATCCAAGACATAAGTACATATTAAATATACAGTAATTTTTTATTATTGTCAAGTTTTATTTGTATTAATTTTGTGTTAATTATTGACTTCTTATATTTGTTATGTTAGAATGTATGTAGTGTTGTTCAGATGTTTTCCAACTTTGTTGATGCAAAACACTTGAAATCGGTATTAGCTGAAATCAAGTGTTTTTCTTTTCCTAATATTTTAAAAGAACAGTTTTATCTGCTCTTTATTTTATCCATTCTTGTAGTTGTTTTATAATAGCGTTTATATCTACAGTTGTAAAGTCGGTTGTGTCTATTATGATTTCATTATCATCTATTTTGAATTCTCTTGATTTTTCATGTGTTTTTTTAAAGTTTTCATAGTCATCAAACATTCCATTTGATACAAGCCCTGAATGTCTTTCATCAGAGTATTCTCTACTTAAAAATCTTTTATGTAATACTTCTAAGTCTGCTTCAAATCTTATTGTTATACATTTACAATTATATTTATCTAGTAGGTTTTTTATAACCGGTATTGCTTCTTTTCCAAAGTTACTCTCAGCTATTATTGGTAATCCAACTTTTAGATGTTGTTCAATAATATAGTAAAATATATCATAGCTATTTTTTCCTATTTTTCTTTTAGATTCATATTCTATATCATTATTGTTCATTGAGTCATATAGAACTTCTTTTATTTCATCCTTGCTGAAAAAAGGTATTTTTAATTCATTTGATATTTTCTTTCCATAGCTAGTTTTTCCTGCTGCTAAGTCTCCTGTAATAATTATTATTGTAGTCATTGTTTTTCCTTTCATTTTAAATACATTATATCTATATCTACATAGCCTAGTATTCCATCTATTTTACCATCGCTACATTGTTGCCACATTACGTAGTCACCTTGGTATGTGTTATTGTCTGCGTATTGTGCTACCCATGTATCATAGTTTAAATCCCATATATTTTCTAGGTAGTATTTACTACTATATAATAAAGGTTTATATCCTCTATTTTTTGTTTCTTCTAGGAATATTGTTGCCATTTTATTTAGTGTATGAAAACTTATATTATATGTATTAAAGTCTGTAAAATTTTCCCAGTCGAAGGCGATTCCTAGTTTAATATCATAGTCTTTTATTAAATCTAGTACATAGTCTATTTCTTGTTTTACTTTTTCAATACTATTTGCGTTACTATAAAAGTATACTCCAACGTCTAGATTATTTTCTAGCGCATTTTCTATATTTGTTTTAAAGTACGGATCTGTGTATAGTTCTCCATCTATATATGATCCTCCTGCTTTTATCATTATGAATTCAGTTCCTGCATTTTTTACTGCATTAAAATCTATGTTCCCTTGCCATTTTGATACATCTATTCCTATTCTTGTATTATTCTTTTTATGAATACTCACTATATCTTTGAAGGCTACAAATGATTCTTCTTTTGGTTTATTTGTTTCTTTTGGTTTTTCTATAACATTTAAATTAAAGTCTTTTTCCGTTTTATTATTACTTGAGTCTACTCCTATATATTTTAAGTTGTATGTTCCAATTTCATTTATATTATAGTTTCCTTCTACATAGCAGTTTGGTCTAGCATCATAGTTATCTCCGCATAATATACTATTTACTAAGTCTATATCGTTTCCTTTATATATTGTTATATTTTTAGCGAGTATTTTAGGTGCTTCTGTATCTATTATATTTACTTTTATTTTTTCTTTATATGTAAATATTTTATTTTTATATTTTACTTCTAATTCTTTTTCTCCTATAGTTTCAGTATCAATTTTATAATCATTTATTAAATTAATATCTTCATTAATTATTTCTTTTAGTTTTATATCAGTATATACTTCTATTTCTTGTTGTGTTAAAGTTATTTCAAGTTTATTTTTATTATACATTATTTTTAATGTTATAACTGTTATTAAGGATAACATTATAACTATTGTTAGTGGTATTATTATTTTTTTCATATTTAATCCTTTCTAATTTTATCTACATCTACTTTTCCATCATAGTCATCATAATAGAAATACCAATTGTCTTTTATCTTTTGTCTTATAAATATATTGTTTCCTTTTCCTGTTTCTTTAAATTCATCATATATTATTAGGTCTTCATCATCTTTTTTTGAATATATTAATCCATAGTATTGTCCGCCTAGCATTCCTTGAGCATCCATATCAAATTTAATATATTCTTGGTTTAAACCACCACCATCATTATAACTTGCATAACTGATTGATTTATATGGCTTTTGTATTGGTTCTCTATTTATATATAATTCATCAACTATTTTTTTTAATTCATTTTCATTTTTGTTTAAATATTTTATTGTTATTTGTTTTGCTTTGTCATAATTAAATTTATTAGAATTTTTATTATAATATCTATTAAAAACCAGTTTTATTAATAGTATTCCAATAATTATTATTAAAAACATTATTAATAAAATAATCATTACTTTTTTTTTCATAGTTATACTCCTATTTCATTATAACAAAAAAAATCTATATCATAAAGATATAAATTTTATACTACTCTCTTCTTTTGAACTAACAAGAATTTATTGTTAGTTAAAACATGATTTAGTTCTTTGACATCATAGATATAAATTTAACACATTACTCTATTATCTAATCTTAGTTTATCTGCTATTGTTACGATGAATTCACTATTGGTTGGTTTTGCTTTATCAATATCTACACTATGACCAAATATTTCTTCCATTAGGTCCCAGTCTCCTCTATTCCAGCTTACTTCTATTGCGTGTCTTATTGCTCGTTCTACCCTTGATACTGTTGTATCAAATTTGTTTGCTAGTTCTGGATATAGTTCTTTAGTAATTCCGCCTATTGTTTCTGGTCTATCATATAGTATTCCAATTCCTTCTCTTATATATTGATATCCTTTTATATGTGATGGTATCCCAAGTTCGTGTAGTATTTTTGTTATTGATATTTGTAAATTATTTTGTTTTAGGTTTATGTTTTTTCCTGATTTATTTTTACTATTATATACATCTACTATTCTTTGTTTTAAATCTTCTAAGTCAAATGGTTTTAGTATAAAGTAGCTTACTCCATATTCTGATACCTGTCTAATTACGTCTTGTGCGTTATAGCTTGTTTCTACTATAACATTTGCGTCTAATTCTTTTTCTTTTATTTGTTGTAATACATATAGTCCATCTTTTTGTGGCATTATTAAGTCAAGTAATGCGACATCAAATTTGCCTTGTTCTTCTTCTATTAGTTTTACTCCATCTAATCCATTGTTAGCTGTTTTATATATTTCTATGTTTTCATTGTCTTTAAAGTATTCTTTTACCATATCTACTAAACTTACATTATCATCTATCATTATTACTTTTATCTTTTCCATTTTTATCCTCCTTACGATGACAAAGTTATTATACAACAAACTACATTTAATTATAAAGAATGAAAAAGTTCTAGTTTTGTCGACATTTGTCGATTTTAATCAAAAGAAGTCGTTTGTTAACAACTTCTTAATTTTTAAATCCGTTTTTAATTACTTCTTTTGTTCTTCCTAAAAATGTTTTTTTAGTTTTATTTTCATTTATTGTTTTTTTATAAACATCTAATACTCTTTCTGCATAGTATTTTGATGAGTATTCTGCAGTTGATATTTTTGCTTGTTCACCTAGTTTTTTTAATAATTTGTTATCATTTATAAGATTGTCTATTGCTTTTCTATATTCTTTTTTATTTTTAAATATGAATCCATTTAGTCCATCTATTACAGTATTTTTAAATGATTCATCATCTATACATACTACAGGCATACTTGTTGACATTGCTTCTATTAGTGTTAATCCTTGTGTTTCTGTTGTTGAAGCAGTTACAAATACTGTTCCTAGATTATAATAGTATGGAATTTTTTCATATGGTACTTTTCCTGTAAATATTATGTTTTCTTTTAGTTTTTCAGATTTTTTTACATATTTATCATAATCCGGACCGCTACCTACTATAAGTAGTTTTATATTTTTATTTTTCTTTACAAAGTATTCTTGATTTTCTATTAAAAATTCCACATTTTTTTCTTCTGCAAGTCTTCCTACATATAGTATTACAATATCGTCTTTTTTAAGTTTTAAATCATTTCTTGTTTTTTCAATCTTTTTGTTATCAAGATTTTCTTTATAGAATCTATCTATTTCTATTCCTGTAGGTATTATATGTACATTTTTATCTACTTTATATTTTTCTTTGAATAAATCATATGCTTTTTTTGTTGGAACTATTAGTTCTTTTGCTGTTTTATCACAATAGAATTTTGTTAGGTATTCTACGATTTTTTTGCTTGTATCGTTAAAGTATCCTTTTGTTATATAGTGAACATAATCCTCATACATTGTGTGGTATGTATGTACTAGAGGGATATTTAATTGTTTTGCGATTATTCTTGCGAATGTTCCTATACCAAATTCAGTGTGTGAGTGTATTACGTCTAAGTTCCATTTTTTTATTGTTTTGATTGCTCTTACTGGATATATTCCTGTTAGTCTGTAGTCATATATTCCAGTTGGTATTCCTGGTATTCTTATTATGTTTTTTTCATATTTATATGTCATGTTTTCAGGATTTACAGTTACTATAAATACTTGATGTCCCTTTTTTCTTAGTGCTCGTTCTAGCATTTGAATACTTGTTGATACACCATTTATGTATGGTGGATATGTGTCTGTAAATATTCCTATTCTCATTTTATCTCTTCTTTCTTATATTTAAGAGTATAGCTCCTACTATTACTCCTAAATAGTATGTTGTTGTTCTCCATAATAGCATTATTAGTGTTAGCGTTGGGTCTATTATAAATACTCCGAAGAATTGTGTAAATGCATATTCTAATCCTCCTGTTGCTCCTGGTATTGGTACAAATGATCCTATTAACATAACGTATGCTGATGCGATTATAGCGTAGTATATATTTATACTTTTGTAGTCTCCTAATCCAAATACTAGGATTGCTGGTATTGTATAAAATAATAGAAGTGCTGCAAAGTTAAAGAAAATTGTTTTTAAAAATGTTAGTTTGTCTTTTAATAATAGTGTTGTACCATTGTGAAATTGTTCTATATATTCTTCGGCTTTTTCTATTTTTTCTTCTTTATTTTTTATTATTTTTATTTTAGATAGTATTTTTATTCCTAGTGTTAATATTATTTTATTTAGTTTTTTTAGGAATGCTAGACTAAATAGCGCTACCATTACTATTACATTTATTATGAATCCTAATAGTATTAGTTTTTTTATTGGTCCTACTGTTTCAAATAGATTTAAGTATTTATTTGATATTACAGCTATTAGGCCTAATAGTATTAGTGATATTTGATATACTATAAAGTTTTGGATTACTATTGTTGTGCATTCAGATATTTTTATTCCTCTTTTATTAAAATAGTATATTTGATATGGTTGTCCTCCTGTTGATGATGGAGTTATTCCATCAAAGAATTGAGTTATAAATACTGTTTTCAATATTTCTTTAAATGATAGTTCTTTATTAAATTTGCTTGTAAAGCTATGTAGTGAGAGTGCTCTTAAGAAATAATATCCAAACATAAATATTGTGGCAATTATTATCCAAAAAGGATTTAGTTTTTTGAATCCTTCTACTACTTCTTTAAAATTATCTTTTAATGAAATATATAATACTAATATTGTAGCTAATATTAGTATTATTATATTTAATTTTTCTTTTATTATTTTTTTCATACTTCTTCTATAATATCAATTCCAGGTAATACTTTTCCTTCTAGCATTTCTAGTGATGCTCCTCCACCTGTTGATATATGTGTGAATGCATCTTTATATCCTAAATTGATAACAGCGCTTGCTGTGTCTCCTCCACCTATTATTGTTATTTTTCTATCTTTTATTATTTCACATAGTTGTTTTGTTCCATTTGAATAGTCTTCCATTTCGAATTTTCCAACTGGACCATTCCATATTATTGTATTGCTTTTATTTAGTATTTCTTTAAATTGTTCAACTGTTTCTTTTCCTATGTCTAATCCGATATCATTTTCTTTTATATCATATACTGAACATTCTTTTTTATTTTCTGTTTTATCTACATTTGTTGATGTTACTACATCTATTGGTAGTAATATTTTCCCTTCGTTTTGTTTTAGTATATTTTTACAGAATTCTATATTTTCTTCATCTAATAGTGATTTTCCTATTTCTATATTTTGTGATTTTAAGAATGTAAATGCCATCCCTCCACCTATTAAGATATTGTCAGCTATTTTAACTAGGTTTTCAATTACTCCTATTTTATCTGATACTTTTGATCCGCCTAGTATTACTGTAAAAGGTCTTTTAGGGTTTTCTATAG
>CAKJXT010000086.1 GCA_918219625.1 Bacilli bacterium | reverse complement strand
TTCTTTTTTAATATATTTTACTAATGATTTTTCCCATCCCATTGGATATATATTTGGAACTAATACAATTTTTATATTTAGATATGTTCCAATATAGTTTTCTATAATGTCTTTTAGTTCTGTATTGTGTGCTTTTATAGCAATTATTGTTTCTTCAATATTATTTATTTCTCTTATTGCATCTATTGTTTCTAATATTTCTTCACATTTTTCTCTTATTAATACAAAGTCTGCAGTTATATATGGTTCACATTCTACTGCATTAACTATTAGTGTCTTTATTTTTTGATCTGTATTATATTTTACATATGTCGGAAATCCGCTTCCACCAAGGCCAACAATTCCACATTCTTGTATTGTTTTTATGAATTCTTTTTTTGAGTATTTTGTTATATCATTATTTTCATATTCATTTTCTATTGCGTCTAAGAAGTCATTTTCTATTACTACGCATTTTACTTTTTGTCCGTTTGATACATATTTTTCTTCATAGTCAACTACAGTTCCACTTACACTCGAGTGAATTGGAATTCTTAAATTTCCTTTTCTTTTTCCAATTACACTTCCTTTGTATACATAGTCACCTTTTTTTACAGCAACTGTAATATTTGTATCCCCACCACTTATTAGTGGTATATATACAAATTTCATTTTATTATATATTCCAACTTTATTTTTTATTGACATTTCTTTAAATCCTGGTATTTTTATTCCTGTTATCATATTATACCTCCTATTATTAATTATACATTTTTTTTACATAAATGAAAAGAGATTTTACATTTAAAAATTTATTGTTATATTTTCATTTGATACCAATTATATTATTTGTCACATGCTTTTAGAGCATTTTTTTTATTGTCCCATAATAGTTATATAAAACAAAAAAGTTTATATACATTAATCTATAAACTTTTTTATTCAACTATTCTATATGGATTTGATTCAGTTCCAGTACCATATAGTGAAATGGTAGATTTTAAATAGAATGCAGGTCGAATACTATTAGTATTGTTCGCAGCCTCACTACCACCAAAACTTCCCGAAGCATATACGCTCCATACTGCTGCTCGACCACTAGTATTTTGCGACATTGTCCATCGTTGATAATTCTTGTTTGTCCAATTTAATTCTTTGCATGGTGATCCATTTGCTGAAGTATTAGACGTGACATTCACGCAATTTGGATTTAACGAAGCTTCTACAAGTTCCGTTATATTTAGTAGGCCTATTTTCCCAACCCATTTTAGCTGTCTTTCCTCTTCTTTTTCTTGATTTATAGTTTTATCTTGTATTGATATGTAGTATATCCCACCTACATTAAATTCGTGATTTTCTATATATTGGTTTAGTGTTGATAGTGGTTGCCAACTCCCATCATTTAAATACGCATTTAATGTAGAATCAGTCGAAACCCTACCCTCTCTTGTGTCGTGTGTTAAAGTGATGTCTGTAGCATTTTTATAATATATATAGTGAAAGTTATCACCTAAGGATTCACCATTATATAATGTGTTATTTTGATTTCCCCATACATTACATCCACCACTTGATGTGCAGTATGTATTATTTGTTCCATCACTTTTTCTTGTATTAGCTATATCCCAATTCTTTTGACCTATTGTTTCTTCTCTTACTACTTTTGTAGTTCCATCTGGTTCAAATGATACTATTCTATATTTAACATAATTAGGTGTTTCTTTTGTTCCTTCATTTAATTCAAGCCAATTATTAATAGGATTGCCACCTCTATATATAAATCTTCCTGTTTCTATTGTTGATTCATATAATCCAGATCCAGTTTTTACAACTAGTTCTTTTAAATTACATCTCATATCTTCTGAATACTCATATTTATATTTATTATTTTCTATAAATATTTTAATGCATCCGTTTAATTCTTTATTTGTCTTTGGATCTATTATCTCATCTTTATTTATTAATTCAGTTTCTTTCAATTCGTCTATTGTTACTATTGTCATTTCATTTTTCTCTGGAAGTTTAGTTGTATTTTGGTTAGTATATATTTTTGCGATATCTATTAATGTATTTATTTGTTCTTTTTGCGTAACACTCTCTGAGTTATTCAATTGTCTTATAACTTTTGGT
>CAKJXT010000085.1 GCA_918219625.1 Bacilli bacterium | reverse complement strand
TTATCCAGTTGAGGAACATATATCTGGATTTGATTTTGCGACTAGATTGTATAATCAAACTAAAAATTTAGGCGCTGAAATAAAATTTGAAAAAGTTATTAATATTGAAGATGGTGAATTAAAAAAGGTAATTACGCCTAAGAATACTTATGAATGTAAAGCTCTTATTTTAGCTACTGGTGCTGAAAATAGAAAGTTAGGTTTACCTAATGAGGATGAGTTAGTTGGAAAAGGTGTTTCTTATTGTTCAACATGTGATGGTATGTTTTATAAGGGAAAAGATGTAGCTGTTGTAGGTGGCGGAAATACTGCTTTAGAGGATGCATTATATTTAAGCGAGATATGTCGTACAGTTTATTTGATTCATAGAAGGGATACATTTAGAGCTGATGAGGCTTTAATTGATCAAGTAAAGGGAACTGATAATATTAAATGTATTATGAATAGTAGGGTTACTAAGCTTATTGCGGATGATAAACTTTCAAGTGTTGAAATTAATGGTGATTCGACTATTGATGTTGATGGAATATTTATCTCTGTAGGAAGAGTTCCTGAAAATCAAAACTTTGCGAAAGTTATTAATTTAAATGACTTTGGTTATGTTATTGCTTCTGAAGATTGTCATACTAATGTTGATGGAATATTTGTTGCTGGTGATAATCGTACTAAGCTACTTAGACAGCTTGTTACTGCTACTGGGGATGGGGCAGTTGCTGCTACTGAGGCTATTAAATATATAAATAGGTGATAGTATGTTTAAAAGAATTGTTGTTTTATTTGTAGTGTTTTTATTAGCTGGATGTGGAAGTATTAAATCAGGAAAAATATCTTGTTCTGATAAAGATGTTGTTTTAGATTATGATAATTCTATTTTAATTGATGTTAGAACAGATTCTGAATATAAGGCTGGTCATTTAGATGGCGCAATTAATATTCCATATGAAGATATTGTTAAAGGTGTATCTAAGTTAGATAATGTTGATTTTGATACTCATATAATCGTTTATTGTAAGAGTGGAGGAAGAAGTGGTCAAGCATTTGACTCTTTAAAGGATGCGGGGTATAATAATGTCTACGATTTAGGCGCTATGTCTAAATGTAGTTAGAAGGTGTTTTATGGGAAGGTATTGTAGTGATTGCGCTAAATTTAACCCTAAAGATAAAAAAGCTCCAGGAATTTGTATGTGCAAAAAGAATAAGAAACATATTCCTGCAAATACTCCTGCTTGTGATAAGTTTGAGAAGGCTTATTCTAGAGGTTGGTATGAGAAAGAGAAACTTTATGATGATGCAAAGGAATCTTTAAATAAATGGTCTGGAAAAGAGACTAGTATATTAGTTCCTATTATTTTAATAATAATACTTATTATTTTAAAAATATTTGGTGTTGTGTAAACTAGATTTTCTAGTTTTTTTCTTTTTTTTAAGGGATTTTTTTGACAATAAAGTATATTAATTATGAGGTGAAGAAAATGGATACAGAAATTATGGAATTAAATGATACAATTATTAAGGAAAAAATATATATTATTAGGGGACAAAAGGTAATGATAGATAGTGATTTGGCTGAGATTTATGGTTATACTACTAAAACGTTCAATCAACAAGTTAAGAATAATATTGAACGTTTTGACGATGATTTTAGATTTCAACTTACAGATGAAGAAGTTGAAGAATTATCGAGGTCAAATTTTTTGACCTCGATTCAAACTAAAGGAATAAGAGGAGGAAGAACATATAATCCATATGTATTTACGGAGCAGGGAATATATATGTTAATGACTGTTTTGAAAGGTAATTTGGCTATTAGGCAAAGTAAGTCATTAATAAGAATTTTTAAGAATATGAAAGATTTTATAATTAATAGTGATGGTTTGGAATTTTACAAGTGTTTTTTTAAATTGTCTTTACAAGTTAATGAGAATACTCATGATATTAATGTAATAAAGAATAATATGAGTAATAATGATGAGTTGTTAAATATTGTTAAACAATTATCTAATAATGTTATTGATAAGGAAATATTGATATTAAATGGTGAACAAGTTGAATCGGATTTGGCATATAATAATATTTATTTGCAGGCTAAAAATACTATATATATAATTGATAATTATATTAGTTTAAAAACTTTGGTATTGTTTAAAAATATTGATAAGAATATAAAGATAACGATATTTACGGATAATATAAATAAAGGTTTGCACAAAGTAGAATATAATGATTTTATAAAAGAATATCCTAATGTTAATATTAATTTCAAAAAAACTAATGGTATAGTTCATGATAGATATATAATACTTGATTATAATACTAAATATGAGAGAATATATCATTGTGGCTCTTCTTCAAAAGATTCTGGAAAACGAATAACTACAATAATGGAATCTTATGATAATTCATTGTATCATACTATTATAGATGATCTTATTAGTAATTAATTTAAAAAACTAATTTAAAAGTATTAAAATAATGCTTTTTTTTTGTTAAAATATTTTATGGTGGTAAGTATGCATGATAAGTTGAAATTGTTGTTGGATCAATTAAAGTATGATAGTAATAATTATACTTATTTTAAGGATGGTAATTTAAGAATAAATATTGATTCTAAGAGTGGTTTGCATACTTTTTGTTTTGAGGTTAGTAGTGTTATTCCTGTTGATGCATATGTGGAATTAGAGAGTAGATTAAAGCAAAGATTTAAAGGTTATAATATTGATATTTTATTTAAGTGTGAGAATATTGATTATTTAAATGATTATTTTTGTTATGTTTTAGATTTATATAAAGATGAACAGCCTTTATTACAGATGTTTAAGGATAATAAGGTTTCTTTTAATGATTCTGTTTTAAGTGTTGAAGTTGCGAATATTGCAGAGAAGATGAAAATCAATGGTATAAGTGATAGTATTGTTAAGTATTTTAAGAAGTTTGGTTTTGGTAATATTAGATTTGAAGTTGTTGTTAATACTGATTTAAATAATGAGATTGTTGAGGAAATTAATAATGAAATAAATAAAGAAGTTGTTATTAGAGAACCAGAACCAGTTCCTCCTGTAGAGGAGAAAAAGAGATTTGTTCCTAAGGATTATAAACGTCCTCCTTTAATTATTGATAAGGATAATCCTGATGTTGTTATTGGTAGAGTTATTGAGGATAAACCAATTAGAATGGATCAAATTGGTGGTGAAGAGAATAATGTTGTTGTTGATGCATATATGTATGCTGATGCAGATATTATTGAAACTAAGACTGATCTTAAGATAATTACTTTAAAACTTACCGATAATACTGATAGTATTTATGCGAAGATTTTTGTTAATGATGAGGAAGAGTTTAAGGCTATTAAAGGTCATTTGAAACCTGGAAGTTGGTTTAGATTTAAGGGTAATTTAAAAGATGATAAATATGCTCATGAATTAACTTTTCAAATTCGTGATATGAATGTTATTGAACATAAAGAAGAAGAGATTATTGATGATGCAGAGGTTAAGAGAGTAGAGTTACATGCTCATACTATGATGAGTCAAATGGATGGTTTGGTTGATGCGAAGAGTTTAGTTAAACAAGCTAAGAAGTGGGGACATAAGGCTATTGCGATTACTGACCACAATGGTTGTCAGGCATTTCCTGATGTATATCATATGATTTGTGATATGAACAAGGGTGTTGAAAACGAAGAGGATAAGTTTAAAGCGATTTATGGAACTGAAATTACTATGATTGATGATTCTGTTAATATTGTTGTAAGACCTGATGATAGAGATTTAATGTCTAGTACTTATGTTGTATTTGATACTGAAACTACTGGATTTAATGCTGCTGGTGGAGATCAGATGATTGAAATTGGTGCGGTTAAAATTTGTAATGGTGAGATAGTTGATAGATTTGATGAGTTAATTAATCCTAATAGACCTTTACCTCAGAAGATTATTGATTTGACTTTGATTACTGATGAGATGTTAGCTGATAAGGATACTGAAGAGAATGTTACTAAGCGTTTTATTGAGTGGACTGGTGATTTACCAATGGTTGCTCATAATGCAAAGTTTGATATTTCATTTTTAGAGATGGCTTATCAAAAGTATAATTTAGGTAAGTTTACTAATACTGTTATAGATACATTAGAGTTGTCTAGAACTTTGGATAATACTTTTGCTCGTCATGGTTTATCTGCTTTGGTTAAGAGATATGATGTAGAGTGGGATGAAGATGCTCACCATAGAGCTGATTACGATGCTCAAGGTACTGCTTTGGTTTTCCATAAGATGTTAAAGAAATTAGTTGATAGAAATTTTGAAAAAATATCTGATTTAGATAAATTAGTTGATAAGAGTGAGATTCATAAGTATGGTCGTGCTCATCATATTAATATTTTGACTTTGAATAAGACTGGTCTTAAGAATTTATTTAAGATTATAAGTTTAGCAAATACCATTTATTTATATAAGACTCCTAGAATATTAAGAAGTGAGATTGAAAAATATCGTGAAGGATTATTAATAGGTAGTGGGTGCTATGAAAGTGAGATATTTACTGAGGCTCGTAGTAAGAGTGATGAAGAGTTAACTAATTTAATTAAGTTTTATGATTATGTTGAGGTTCAACCCCCTGAATGCTACGATCATTTAATTCAATCTAGTGATTTTGGTAATGAGGCTGAGGTTCTTGATAATATTCGTAAGGTTGTTAGAGTTACTGAGGAATCTGGTAAGATTATTGTTGCGACAGGTGATGTTCATCATCTTCGCAAAGAAGATAAAATTTATCGTGAGATTATTGTTAATCAAAAAGTTCCTGGTGGAGGAAGACATCCTTTGGCTAGAAGTGGTATTACAAATATTCCTTCTATGCATTTTAGAACTACTCGTGAGATGCTTGAAGCTTTTGAGTTTTTGGGTAGTGAGAAGGCTTTTGAGATTGTTGTTACTAATACTAATAAGATAGCTTCTATGGTTGAGATATTAGAAGTTATTATTGAGACTGGTGGAGTTCCTTTTTCTCCACGTGTTAAAGGTGAGGATGGGGAGTATTTGGATTGTCCAAGAGTTGTTACTGACCTTGTTTATGATAAAGCATCTTCATGGTATGGTGATCCACTTCCTTATAATATTGAAGAGCGTATTGCGAAAGAATTATATGGTGATGCGGTACTTAATAGTATTAAGTATAATTTGAAGGATTCAGGGTTATCTGATAGCGATATGGAAGTTGAGTCTTTTAAGCAACTTCATGAGGTAATTTTAAAAGGTATTGATGCGGTTAAGGATTTAGTTCGTGAAAATGTTAGAGTTACTTCTGAAGAACCTCTTGAGGGTGATGCTTTAGAGAAGAAACTTAAAAAGACTTTGGGTGGTATTATAGGTGGTGGATTTGATCCTATTTACTTGATTGCTCAAAGACTTGTTAAGCATTCTAATGATGATGGATTCTTGGTTGGTTCCCGTGGATCTGTTGGTTCTTCTTTTGTTGCGACTATGATGGGTATTACTGAGGTTAATCCACTTCCAGCACATTATAGATGCGATAAGTGTAAGTGTAGTATTTTTCAGGATGATGAGGGAAATGAATTAGGTGCGACATATTCTTCTGGATTTGATTTACCTAATCATGATTGCCCTAATTGTCATACTCCAATGATTAAGGATGGACAAGATATGCCTTTCGCGACTTTCCTTGGATTTAATGCTGATAAAGTTCCTGATATAGACCTTAACTTCTCTGATTTGAACCAAGCTTCTGCTCATGAGTATACTAAGGTATTGTTTGGTGTTGATAATGTTTATCGTGCTGGAACTATTGGTACTGTTGCTGATAAGACTGCATTTGGTTTTGTTAAGGGATATTGTGAGGATCATAATATTGTTATGAGAAATGCTGAAATTGAAAGACTTGCTATGGGATGTACTGGTGTTAAGAGAACTACTGGTCAGCACCCTGGTGGTATAGTTGTTATTCCAGATTATATGGATGTGTTTGATTTTACTCCTTTCCAATTCCCTGCTGATGATCCAACTTCTGCTTGGAGAACAACTCACTTTGACTACCATGCAATCGATCAAGATGTATTAAAACTTGATATTTTAGGTCACTCTGATCCAACTCAACTTCGTATGATACAAGTTGCGACAGGTATGGATGTTACTACTGTTCCTCTTGATGATAAGGCTACTATGGGAATATTCTTATCTCCTGAACCATTAGGTGTTACTCGTGAACAGATTATGTGTGAGACTGGTACTTTAGGTATTCCTGAATTTGGTACTAAGTTTACTTTACAGATGTTATCTGATACTAAACCTACAACTTTTGCGGAATTGATTAAGATTTCTGGCCTTTCTCATGGTACTGATGTTTGGCTTGGAAATGCTCAAGAATTAATTCGTAATAATGTTGTTCCTTTTAGTCAGGTTATTGGTTGTCGTGATGATATTATGGTATATCTAATGTATAATGGACTTCCTCCTATTAAGGCATTTAAGATTATGGAGTTTGTTCGTAAGGGTAGAGCTAGTAAACCTAAGGATCATGATCAATGGGTTGAGTATGAGCAAACTATGAGGGATGCTGGTATAGCTGATTGGTTTATTGATTCTTGTGCGAAGATTAAGTACATGTTCCCTAAGGCGCATGCTGCTGCTTATGTTATTAGTGCTTTTAGAATTGCGTGGTATAAGGTTCATATGCCTGTTTACTATTATGCTTCATGGCTTACTAGTAAGGCTACTGATTTTGATGTTGAGTCAATGATTAAGGGTTATGATGCGATTCGTATGAGGTTACTTGATATTATGAATAAAGGTAATGAGGCTACTAATAAAGAGAATGGTATTTATGAATCTTTACATGTTTGTTTGGAGGCTACTGCTCGTGGTATTAAGTTTTTAAATGTTGATTTATATGAGAGTGAAGCTACTACATTTAAAGTTAAAAATGATACTGAGATTTATCCACCATTTAATTCTATTGATGGACTTGGAGATACTGTTGCGAAAAATATAGTTGCTGAGAGAGAAAAACGTGAATTTATAAGTATTGAAGAGGTTCAATCTAGAGCTAAGATTTCTCAAACTTTAATGGATAAAATGAAAGAAATGGGAATTTTTGATGGTATGGATGAATCAAGTCAATTAAGTTTATTTTAAAAGTTATGATTTTCATAACTTTTTTGTTATAATTGTTTTGGTGATATTATGGATTTATTGTTTTTAGGTAGAGGAAGTGCATTTAATACAATTGAAGGAAATACTTCGGCATATTTTATTGATAAAAATGAGTTGTTTTTAATTGATTGTGGTGAGAGTGTTTTTGGTGAATTGAAAGAAAGAAATATATTAAATGATGTTTCTTGTGTAAATATACTTATTACTCATACTCATTCTGATCATGTTGGTAGTATTGGTAGTTTAATTATGTATTGTTATTACGCTATTAAGAAGAATGTTAATATTATTATTTCTAGAGATTCTTTATATAAAGATGATATTGTTGATTTAATTAGAATATTTGGTTGTACAACTGATATGTATAATATTGTTTATGAAGAAGAATGTAGTGATTATAGTTTATTTAATAGTGTAAAGTATATTAAAACAAATCATGTGCCACAAATATCAAGTTATGGAATTTTGTTTGATACTAGTGATGGTGTTGTTTATTATTCTGGTGATATTGGTGATTTAGATAGTGTTTCTGATTTGATTAGTAGTGGTGTATTGATATCTAAAATATATGTTGATACAACAAGCAAAGAAAGTTCTGGTTGCCATGTTTTTATAGGCGATTTGAATAAAGTTATCCCTTCCGATTTAAGAAGTAAAGTTTATTGTATGCATATTAATAATGATAAGTGTATTCATATGGCAATGGAGTATGGCTTTAATGTAGTTTGTCAATGATGTTTACGTGTAAAGTGTAAAGTAAGATTAATTTCTTACTTTTTTTAATGACATTTATATTTGGTAATTGTTATAATTAAGATGATAGGAGGGATATTATGAACTATACATCTAAAAGAGAAGATAAGATGCAAGAGTTATATGCTTTAAAAAAATCCTATAGTAATGTAAGACCTAAGTCATATGTTAAAATGAGCGATGCTTTTGTAATTTCAAATGACAGATTAAATACTTTTGTAATTGCGTTTGGAGTTATAGTTTGTAGTATTTTTATAGGTCTTATTATAAAATAGAAGAATAAAAAGGTAGAATAAAACACGAATGTGTTTTTTTCTTTTGTTTTTTTTGATAAAATGATTATAGGTGATAATTGTGAATAATTTAATTTTAGTTGATGGTAATAACTTATTATTTAGAAGTTATTACGCTACTGCGTATAATGGAAATTTCATGAAGAATAGTAAAGGGTTTCCTACTAATGCTTTATTTGGTTTTACTAATATGATTAATAAAATTATTGATGAAGAGAAGCCAACTCATATTATTGTTGCTTTTGATAAAGGTAAGACTTTTAGACATGATAAGTATGATTGGTATAAAGCTGGTAGAATTGCGATGCCTGATGAATTGAAGGTACAGTTTCCTGTTGCGAAAGAGATGCTTACTAATATGGGTATTACTTATTATGAGATTGATAATTATGAGGCTGATGATATAATTGGTACTTTTGCGTCTTTTTGTGAGGAAGATCCTAATTTTACTGGTACTATTATTAGTAGTGATAAGGATTTATTACAGCTAATTAGTGATACAGTTAATATTAAATTATTAAAGTCTAAAGATTATATTAGATATGATGTTTCTTCTTTTAAGACTGAGTGGGGTATTGATCCTATTAATATTATTGATTTGAAGGCATTGATGGGAGATTCTTCCGATAATATTCCTGGTGTTAAGGGTATTGGTGAGAAGACTGCTTTAAAGTTATTACAGGATTATAAAACTTTGGATGGAATTTATTCTAATATTGATTCTATTAAGGGTAAACTTCATGACAAGTTGGTTGAGGATAAAGACAGTGCTTATATGAGTTATGATATTGCGACTATTTATCGTGAGGTTCCTCTTGAGATTAATATTAATGATTTAGTTTATAAGAATCCTGATTTGGATAAGTTAAATTCTATGTATGAAGATTTAGAGTTTTATTCTTTTTTAAAGAAAACTAAAGTTATTAATAACAGTAATATTGACTTTAAGGTTATTTCTAGTGTTGATGAAATTAAGATAGATAAGCCTTGTTCTGTATATTTAGAGGTATTAGGTAATAATTATCACAGTGCTTCTGTTTTAGGTATGGGTGTTTATAATGAGTCTGTTTCATTATTTATTCCTTATGATGTATTAATGAAGGAACCTAGTTTTTTAAATGATATAGATAAGTATACTTATGATTTAAAGAAGGTTTATGTTTCTTTAAAACAAGTTGGAATTGGTATTAGTAAAGTAAGTTACGATAGTATGCTTGCTGCTTATTTACTTGAGTATAATTTAAAGGATGATATTTCTTATTTGGCTAATTCTTTAGGTTATAGTATTCCTTTTTATGAGACTTTCTTTGGTAAGAAATGTGATTTAGATTATGATTACAATGATATGTGTAAGAATGCAGTTATGAAGGCTAAGTTTATTTATGATACTTATTCTGATTTTTCTAGTAAATTAGAGAGTGAAGGAATGACCTCATTATTTAATGATATTGAAATGCCTTTAGCTTTAGTTTTGGGTGATATGGAGTATGATGGAATTAATATTTCTCGTAGTACTTTAGAGGAAATGGGTGTTGAAATTTCTTTGAGAATTGATACTTTAACTAGTGAAATATATGATTTGGCTGGTTGTGAGTTCAATATTTCTTCTACTCAACAATTGGGTGATATTTTATTTGAAAAGTTAGGATTACCTCATGGTAAGAAGGGTAAGACTGGTTATTCTACTGCAGTTGATGTTTTAAATAAGTTAAGAAATAAACATCCTATTATTGAGAAGGTTTTAGAGTATAGAACTCTTACTAAGTTATATTCTACATATATTGAGGGATTAATCAAGGAAATTGGTGTTGATGGCAAGATTCATACAATTTATAATCAGGCTTTGACTCGTACTGGAAGGTTATCTTCTTCTGAACCTAATTTACAAAATATTCCTGCTCGTGATGATTATGGAAAACTTATTCGTAAGGCTTTTGTACCTAGTAATGATTCAGTTATTATTAGTGGTGATTATTCACAAATTGAGCTTAGAATTTTAGCAAGTATTGCCTCTGTAGATACTTTGATAGATGCTTTTCATAGAGGTGATGATATTCATAGTAAGACTGCTAGTGATATTTTTCATAAGGATATAAATGATGTTACGTCTCATGAAAGAAGAGTTGCTAAGGCTGTTAATTTTGGTATTATTTATGGTATTAGTGGGTTTGGGTTATCTGAAAATTTAAATATTACTCCTAAAGAGGCTAAGATGTTTATTGATGAGTATTTAAGTACATATCCTGGTATTAAAGATTATATGGATAATACTATTTCAAATGCTTTGAAGGATGGCTATGTAAGAACTTTATTTAATAGAAAAAGAGTTATTCCTGAATTGCAAAATAAGAATTATATGATTAGACAAAGTGGTGAAAGAATGGCTCTAAATACTCCAATCCAGGGTACTAGCGCTGATATTATTAAAAAGGCAATGGTTATGGTTTCTCGTGAGATTCATGATAGAGGATTAAAAAGTAAAATGATTTTACAGATACATGACGAACTTGTTTTTGATACACCTAGGGATGAAGTTGAGGAGATGTGTTCTATTATTCGAGATGTTATGGAAAATGTTTGTACTTTATTAGTACCACTTTCTGTTGATATTAATGTTGGAGATAATTTGATGGAGGCTAAGTAGTATGGATAAGTTGTTGATGCATGAAAAACTTTTAAAAGATTATGCTTCTTTTGATAAGGATGCGGTTAGATTGAATGATGAGGATTATGATATTCGCGGTGAATATTTTCGTGATTCTGATAAAATTATTTATTCTAAGTCTTATTTACGTTATATGGACAAGACTCAAGTTTTTACTAATAAGGAGAATGACCATATTAGTCGTAGAATGAGTCATGTTCAAATGGTAAGTAAGATTGCTAGAACTATTGGAAGGGCATTATCTTTGAATGAGGATTTGATTGAAGCTATTGCGTTAGGTCATGATTTAGGACATGTTCCTTATGGACATTTAGGTGAGAGCTTTTTAAATGAGATAAGTTTAGAAAATGGTGAAGGTGTTTTCATGCATAATGTTGAAAGTGTTCGTGATTTAATGGTTCTTGAACATAATGGTCGTGGTTTGAATTTAACTGTTCAAGTTCTTGATGGAATACTTTGTCATAATGGTGAACTTGTTCTTGATAAGTATAGTCCTGTTTCTAAGGATAAGGATAAGTTTTTATCTGATTATTATAATTGTTATAAGAGTGTTGATAATATTATTAGTTTACGTCCAATGACATTAGAGGGATGTGTTGTTAGAATTAGTGATGTTATTAGTTATTTAGGTCGTGATATTGAGGATGCAATTCTTCTTGGTAAATTGTCTCCTGATATATTGCCAAGTAGTGTTACTGATATTTTAGGTGATTCTAATAGTGATATTATTAATACTATTGTTATGGACATAATTTATAATAGTTTTGATAAACCTTATATTACTATGTCTGCTGGAATTAATAAGGCTATTTGTGATTTGAAGGATTTTAACTACAAGAATATTTATAATAAAATTTATACCGATGATGAAAAAAATTCAATTAGAGAAATGTTTAGAACAGTTTTTTATTCTAATTTAGAATATTTGAAGAACGAGGATAAGAGTGTTCCTATATATTATGATTATTTATCTCATATGACTCCTGATTATAGGAATAATACATCATTAGAAAGAATTGTTATTGATTATATTGCTGGTATGACTGATGAATATTTTAAGAAAGAGTATAACAAAATTATTGATAAAGGTTCTAATAAATGATAAAATAGAATTGTGTTAATAGGATGGTGTTATTATGGAAGAGACTAAAGTATATGACACGGATGATTTTATCGATGAAAATATTTCTGAAACTTTAAGAGATGTAGTTTTAAATTTGGAAGAGCGTGGATATAATCCTACTAATCAGATTGTAGGTTATTTAGTTAGTGGTGATCCAGGTTATATTTCTAATCATAAGGAGTCTAGAAATAAGATTACTAAGTTTGATAGATCTAAGATTATTGAAGTGTTGTTGAAGGAGTTTTTAGGTAATTGAAATATTTGGGTTTAGATTTAGGTACTAGAACTTTAGGTGTTTCTATAAGTGATTTAACTCATACAATTGCTTCTACATATGGAACAATTAGATATGAAGAAGGAAATTATGATTATTTAATTTCTGAACTTTCTAAAATAGTTGATAATGAAAAAGTTGAGAAAATAGTTTTAGGGTTACCTAAAAATATGAATAATACTCTTGGAGAAAGTGCGATGAGATGTATTGATTTTGGTAAAATGATTGAGGAAAAATTAAATGTTGTGGTTGTAATGCAGGATGAAAGATTAACTACTGTGGAGGCTACTAATTATATGTTGGAAGCCAATATTTCTCGTAAAAAGAGAAAAAATAAAATTGATAGTTTAGCTGCAAATATAATTTTACAGTCATATTTAGATAGAAAGGAATGATATTATGGAAGAAAGAATGACATTTAAAGCAACAAATACAGAAGGAAAAGAGGTTGAATACGAGGTATTATTTACTTTTGATTCCGATGAAACAAATAAGAGTTATATGGTTTATACTGATGATTCTAAGGATGAAAATGGTAATATTCGTGTTTTTGCATCAACTTATGTTACTAATGGAGATTCAACTGAATTATCTCCAATTGAAACAGATAAAGAGTGGAAGATTATTGATACGATTCTAAAAGAACTACAAGAAGAAGCGAAGGGAGAAGCTAACGAGTAATACTCGTTTTCTTATGAAACGAAAACTGAATAAAAGGGGTATAGTTGTTGTATCTTTGTTTCTTTTTTTTGTATTTATGGTTTTAATTACTGTGTTTATTTATTTCTGTAAGTTAAAACCAGTTAGTAAAAATAGTAGTATTGTAGAGTTTAGAATTGAAAATGGGGATACTTATAGTAGTATTTCCAAGAAATTAGAAAAATTAAATTTGATTAGATCTGATTTAGCGTATAAAATTTATATTAAAATTCATAAACCTGGTACTTTAAAGAAGGGAATATATGAATTAAGAGAAGATATGAGTGTTAAAGAGATTGTTAATGCTTTGTCTGGAAATTATAAAGAGGATCATATTAAAATTACTTTTAAAGAAGGAATTAATATGAGAAAAATTGCTTCTTTGATTGCTGATAACACTGATAATACAGAAGAGGATGTTTATGCATTATTGTCTGATAGAGATTATTTAAATAGTTTAATTGACAATTATTGGTTTATTACTGATGAAATATTAGATGACAGGATTTATTATCCATTAGAAGGGTATTTATTTCCTGACACTTATCAATTTAGTATAGGAGTTAGTGTTAAAGATATTTTTAAAACTATGCTTGATCAAATGGATTCAAAATTGAGTAATTATAAAGAACAAATTAATAATAGTGGTTATAGTGTTCATAAGTTACTTACTTTAGCTTCTATTGTTGAGCTTGAAGCAGGTACAAGCCATGAAAGAAATGGGGTTGCAGCTGTATTTTATAATCGTTTAAATAATGGTTGGTCACTTGGAAGTGATGTTACAACCTATTATGCATCACGTAAAGATTTTAATGTTGATTTGACTCGAGCTGAGTTAGATGAATGCAATGCATATAATACGAGAAGTAATTGTTTTACTGGATTACCAGTTGGTCCTATTTCTAATCCTTCATTAGAGTCTATTGAGGGAGTTATTAATCCTACTACTAGTGATTATTTTTACTTTGTTGCTGATAAGAATGGAAATACATATTTTACAAAGAGTGATTCTGAACATTTAGCGACTATTGCTAGATTAAAAAGAGAGGGTTTATGGTTCGTTTACGAGTAATTGAAGATTATGCACATGAAAACAATATACCTATTATGTTACCTGATGGTATAGAGTTTTTGACTGATTATATTAAAAAAAATAATGTTAAAAGAATATTGGAAATTGGTAGTGCGATAGGATATTCTGCTATACGTATGGCATTAGTAGATTCTGATATTCGTGTTGTTACTATTGAAAGAGATGTTTTAAGATATAATGAGGCTGTTAAGAATATTAATGATTTTGATTTAAATGAAAGAATTGATATAAGATTAGCTGATGCTTTAGAGTGCGATGTAACTGGCGAATTTGATCTTATATTTATAGATGCTGCTAAAGCTCAATATATTAAATTTTTTGAGAAGTATAAGTCTAATTTAGCTGAAGATGGCGTTATTATATCTGATAATTTAAGTTTTCATGGTATGGTTGATAATATGGAATCCATTACTAATAGAAATACTAGACAATTAGTTGGTAAGATTGCCAAGTATATTGATTTTTTAAAGAATAATGAAGAGTTTGATACAGAGTTTATTTCTATAGGTGATGGTATAGGTATAAGTAGGAGAAAATCGTAATTTTTACGATTTTTTTTTGATTTTTTAAGGAATAATTGTTTCTACGAAGTAAGATATATTTTGAGGTGGTAAAAAATGTATTTTGATAAAATAACAAAAAAGTTGTATTAGAAGAGGGAAAGGTTATTCCGCTTTCTAATGATTTAGTTTTTAAAAATGTAGTAAAGAATGTAGTTAATAGGGATTTCTTAGCTAAAATAATATATTTAGTTACTGGTATTGATTATGATTATTTATTTAGAAATATGATTGTAATAGATGCGGATATACCTGATAAGAGTGTGTTTATTCATCATAATGAACAGGATGTTGTTGTTACTATAGATAATAAATATATTAATGTTGAGATGTCTAATGATAAGTCTAAGAATAAAAGAAAGAATGAAATTACATCACATAAGTATGCATCAAGTATGTATGTTAAAGGTTCTAATTATAGTGAGTCTTATATTTTTTATCAAATAGCTATAGAAAATTATAATATTTTTAAAAATAGTGATTTAATTACAGAGGTTGGCTTAACTGATTTAAAGAATGGTGAAATAGAAACTGATGAATTTAGGAAATTTCATGTTAACTTGAAAAATATACCTAATAAATGTTATAATGAACTTAGTGAAAGGGAAAGATATTTTAAACTGTTTTTAATTGATGATGTTGATGATTTAGAAAAAATATCTATGGGTGATGATATTATGAAAAAGGTAGTTGAAACAGTAAAGAGTTTAAGCAGTGATCCTATATTTATGAGTGAATTAGAAAAACAACAGTTAGATGAATATTGTAATGCGATGGCGATAGTTGATGCGATAAAAGAAGAAAAAAATGAATTGGCTAAAAAATCATTAAATGAAAATATTGATATAGAAACTATATCAAAGATTACAGGTTTAAGTATTGATGAAATAAACAAATTATAGACTTTTTAAGTCTTTTTTTGTATAATATTTTTCAGGTGATTTTATGACCAAGTTGATGTTGATTCCTAGTGATAAAAGCTTTAATTATGATTGTGATTCTTATTTGATTGGAATAGATGGACTTTCTGTTAATATGCCTATTTATTATTCTATTGATGAGGTTGAAGATTTATCTTTTTCTAAAGAGATATTTGTATCTTTAAATAAGAATATGCATAGT
>CAKJXT010000084.1 GCA_918219625.1 Bacilli bacterium | reverse complement strand
TCATATATTTCTGAACCTTGATAAATAAATCCATATTGTTTGCACAAATTAACCATTTTTTCCATTGTAATTTTTTCCATAATATCACCCTTTCAAATAAAAAGATTCTTTTAGTTTGTAAGGACCCAAATGGGCGGTTCCACCTTACTTATTCTAAAAGAATCAGCTCTTAGTATATTGCTCTTGGTTTCCAAGCCAGTCATCGCATTTAAATATTACATGTTTATTTTATTACTTTTTTTATTATGTGTCAACATTTTTATTTTATTTATTAGTGTACATGTTATTTCTTTATCATTCATGAGGGTTATTGAGAATGTTTTATATCCAATTCTATTTATGCTTGTGCCACAATGATATACTTCTTTATCATCAATTATGAAGTATCTATCATGGAATGTATTATCATATATTACTTTTAAATTATTGTATTGTTTATAATATTTTTCTATATCTTGCTTTGTTAGTAGATTATTTGGTTTAGTTATAATAGATACTTTTACATTGAGTCTTTTTATTATATCCAATAGTGTTTTGTCTGCGTATGCATCAATTATTATAAGTTGCTCTTTTGATTCATTAAATATATCTATTATTTTTGAATATGCATCATATATTTGGCCTTTGTAATATATTTCGCTAGATTTTCTTTTTTCTGATAATTTATCAAATGATTCTTGGAGCAATTTGATATTTTTATCATGATTATCTATTTTATTATTAATGTTAATCAAATTTTTTTCTATGTTTGAAATTCTTAAAATATCATTAGAAAAGAATTTTTTCATTTCGACAAAAGCGTCCATTATTCTTATAGTTGTAGCTGTAGCTACTTTTGATTTTATTATTGTAGCAAGCATCATTACGCCTTGTTCTGTAAAAACTCTAGGATTTGTTCTAGACATTTTGTTATAATTTGTGGTCAAAAATTTTGACCGCAATTCTTCTAACTCTATATCATCTATTATCCATGAAAATCTTTCCGGAAATTTTTCTATGTTATTTTTTACAGCTTGATTTATTTCTTTTGTTCCATTTTTGCACTTGTATAGCCTTGCCAAATCAGAGTCTAACATTACCTGTTTACCTCTAATTTCATAAATCAAATCTTCTATATTTACTTCTGTTTCGATTACTTCATTCATATCTTATATCCCCCCTTTTATGATTAATACAACTAAATGTTAACATGTTTTTACTTTGCATGTCAACTTAAGATTAATTTTTTTATATAAAAAAACACTTTTTCAGTGTTCAGTTTTTATATAAATACTTTATATGTAAAGAATATTGCTGATATTATTCCTAGAATCATTCCAGCAAATACTTCTTGTGGTTTGTGTCCTAGTTTTTCTTTTAGTTTTTTCATACCTTTATCTTTAAATATTTCATCATATATTTTATTAATAGCTTCTGCTTGTAGTCCACTTTCCATTCTAAGTCCCATTGCGTCATATGATACTATTAGGGTAAATATTACTGCTAGAGCAAACATTGGACTATCAAATCCTAGATTTAGTCCTAACATTGCAGTTAAGGATGTTGCGAATGATGAATGTGATGATGGCATTCCCCCTGCCCCATTAAATAGTCTACCCCATAGTAGTTTTTTTTGAGAAATTGATTCTATAGTAAATTTTGTAATTTGACATATTAATAGAGTTAAAAATGGTACTAATAAAAATTTATATTCTTTCATACTTCACCTGCTTTTGATAGTTCTTCTATCATTTTTTTACTTTTTAAATATAATCCTGTATATCTATCATAGTAGTTGTCTAAGAAGAAGTTTATTTCTTCACAAACTTTATTTGATATTTCTATTTTTTCTATTTTTCCTATATCAACATAGTAAAACATTCTTATTAATTTTATTGTTTTTTCATCTACTATTGTTTCTTCTTTTCTACAGTTTCTACATAAGTATCCACCGGCATCACTGGATATTGTTATTATTGATTCATTTCCACATATTGCACATCTATCTATTATAGGCATTACTCCTAAATATTTTAGACATTTTAGTTCTAGTATATTGGTTATTATTTGAGGGTTTAGTCCAACTTCAATTTTTTCTAGTGATGCGATTAGATTATCATATACTTCTTCATTTTTTGTTTGTTTTATTACCTGCTCTACTAGTTCTAAATTATATGATGCATAGCTTATTTTTATTATATCTTTTTTTATATTTTTATAGTAATTTATTACATCTATTTCTTTTAGTGTAGATAGTTTTCCTTCTTTATATACTATATTGAAGTTACCATATGTAAGTTTAGTGGATGAACTTCTTAATGGGCTTTTTAGTGTTTTTGCGCCTTTAGCAAGTATACTTATTACTCCATGTTCTTTTGTTATTACATCTATTATTTTACTTGTTTCACTATATGATTTTTCTTTTATTATTATTCCTTTAATACTCTCTATCATATTTCTTCAAATCTATATTTTTGTTTAATTTCAGGATATTTGTCATGGTCTACTTCTGATAAAAACATTTCTTTTGGCCTTACCCATATTTGATTGTCTTCATCATGTTTATATACTACTAAGTCTTCTAATGTTTCTGAGTCTTTTGCTAAGTATAGAACTGTTATTGTTGCGCCTTTAAAGTGTCTATATTTTCCTATTTTTACTTCTCTCATTTTTTTCAACTTCTTTCATTTTTAGATAGTATTCTATTTTCCCTGTGTTTTTAAATAATTCCCATAATAAATTTTTCATTTTAATCACCTATTTTATATTGGTGATTTTATTTTATTTTATTCCATAAAGTCATTATACCCAAATTCTTGTAGATATTTTTCTTTGTCTCTCCATTTTGGAATTGTTTTTACAAATAGTTCTAAGTATACTTTTGCGTCTAGGAGTTCTTCTATATCAACTCTCGCTCTTGTTCCTATTTCTTTTATTTTTGTTCCTTGTTTTCCTATTACTATTTTCTTTAGCGAGTCTCTATCTACTATTATTGCGACATTTATTAGATATGATCCTTTTTGTTTTTCTATATTTTCTGTTACACATGTTATTGAGTGTGGTACTTCTTCGTCTGTTAAATTAAATACCTTTTCTCTTACAGTTTCAGCTATTATGAATGGTATTGTTTTGTTTGTGTACATATTGTCTTCATAGTATTTTATAGAGTCTGGTAAGTAGTTTTTTAATACTTTTGTTACTGTATCTATGTTGTTTTTCTTTAGGGCTGATAAAGGTATTATTTCTTTAAAATTATATAAGTCTTTATATTCATTTATTTTTAGTAATATTTCTTCTTTTGTCATTTTGTCTATTTTATTTATTATTAATATTACTGGTTTCTTTTCTTCTTTTAGTGTTTCTATTATGTATTTGTCACCTTTACCTAGTTCTTCACTTCCATCTACAAGTAGTAGTATTATATCTACATCACCTATTGAGTAGTATGCCTGTTTATTTAGTGTTTTTCCTAGTTTATGACTTGGTTTATGTATTCCTGGAGTGTCTACAAATACTATTTGTGAGTCCTTGTCATTATATATTCCTTGTATTATATTTCTTGTTGTTTGAGGCTTGTTTGATGTTATAGCGACTTTTTTTCCAACAATACTATTTATTAGTGTAGATTTTCCTACATTTGGTCTTCCTATTAGTGTTACAAATCCTGATTTCATGTTTACCTCCTACTTGTCATATAATAAGTATATCACAAATAAATATTTGTTTAAATGTTTTTGTCCTATTTTATTTTTTATTTTTATGTTGTATAATCTTCTTAGAAAGATAAGGAGGTGAATTATGAAAAAATATATTGCTGAGGGTGTAGGAACTATGATGCTTACTTTAATTGCTTGTGGTGTCGCAGTTATTACAGGTAATTATATTGGTGCTTCTTTAGCTTTTGGTTTAGTTATTGTTGCAGCTGCTTATAGTATTGGAAATGTTTCT
This sequence comes from Bacilli bacterium, assembly GCA_918219625.1. The sequence continues at coordinate 20,483 of CAKJXT010000084.1, read as the reverse complement.
GGATGCCATATTAATCCTGCTGTTTCTATTTCTTTAACTGTGGCTGGTAAAATGGAAGTTAAAGAATGTATTAAGTACATAATTTCTCAAATCATTGGTGCTTTTGTTGGATCTTTACTTCTTGCTTTATGTCTTGGAAGTTTTAAAGAGTTAGGCGCTAATGGATATGGTTCTATGCTTGGTACAACTGAGATAACTGTTTGGATTGCTCTTCTTGTTGAAGCAATTTTAACTTTCATCTTCACTACTACTATATTAGGAGTTACTGATAAGAAAGAAAATGGACATGTTACTGGTATTGTTATCGGTTTAACTTTAGTTCTAGTTCATTTATTTGGTATTCCTTTTACAGGTACTAGTGTTAACCCAGCTAGAAGTTTAGCTCCTGCTGTATTACAAGGTGGAGAAGCTTTAAAACAAGTTTGGGTATTCTTAGTTGCACCTAGTGTTGGTGCAGTACTTGCTGGATTATTCTATAGATTTGTTTTAAAAGAAGATAAAAAATCTAAATAATTTAAAAAGGCCTTTTATAAGGCCTTTATTGTTTCTATTATTTTAGGTAGGAAAATTATTAATCCTGAGATTGCAGCTGTTAGGGCAAATACTAGTACTGCTCCACTTGCTGTATCTTTTGCTATTTTAGCTAACGGATCTTTTTTAGGACACGCTAAGTCTACTACTGCTTCTATTGATGTGTTTATCATTTCTGTTGCGATTACAAGTCCAAATAAGATAAAGCATATTAGCCATTCGAATGTTGATATTTTTAGAGTTATTCCCATTATTATTACTATTATAGCTACTATTGTATGAACTATTATATTTTGTTCATATTTAAATGCATAGATTATTCCTTCAATTGCATATTTAAAACTATTTAAAAGTCTTTTTAGGCTTCTTTTTTTTAGTTTATCTCGTGATACCAAATCCATTTAATATCTCCTCTTGTTTGCCAAACATTATTTTTTCTTCTTCTTTTTCCATGTGGTCATATCCAAGTAGATGCAAAAATCCATGCACTGTTAGGAACGCTAATTCTCTTTTTTCTGAGTGTCCATATTCTTTTGCTTGTTCTTTTACTTTATCTATTGAAATATATATATCTCCTAGTATTCTATAATTTTCTAGTTCTATTCCTTCACTATCTTCTAGGGCAAAAGATATTACGTCTGTTGGTCTATCTATACCTCTATATTCTTTGTTTATTTCATGTATTCTTTTGTTATCAACTATTATTACGCTGAATTCTAGTTCTGTATCTTGTAGTCCTTCATAGTTTCTTGCGTATTCTAGTAGTGGTTTTAGAATTTTTAAGTCTTCTATTTCTTCGTTTGTTTCATTAAATATTTCTACGTTATCCATAATTCCTCTTTTCTATAGAGATTATACCATATATTTTTTATTTATTCTACATTTTCTTCTTTTATTATTTCTTCATATTCTGTTATGTCTTCATATACTGAGAAGAACATATTTAGTTCTAATTCATTTTCTTTAATATTTGTATTTAGTATTTTATGGTGTATTATATATTCATTTTCTTTTAGATTTGATTTTATTTTTTCTATTCCTAATTGTTCTGCTTTTTCTAAAGCTTCTTCTTTAGTTAGTATTTGTTCGATTACATTTTGTTCTATTTGATTTTGTATAGTTATTGATATAGGGATTAAATTATTTTTAATTATATTTTTTTCTTCTATTTTTTTATTTTTGAATTTATTTTTAGTTAGCTCTATTGTTTTATTTAGTATTTTTATTGTTAAAACTTTCTTTTTGTTATTTGTTAGTTTTGTTTCATTATATATAAATGGATATGATATATTTATTTCATACCACGTTTCTCCATATACTTTTCCTTCAGCGGGTAGTGTGTTTTTTATCTCTTGTTCTACATATATATTTCCACTTATTATTATGTCTCCTTTTTTTACATAGTTATTTATTTCTTTTATTATTTGTCCTTGTTCTGCTTCTATTTTTTTAATAACTGCGTCTTTTTTAGCGATTATGTTTCTATTATTTGGTTGTTGTTCTTGTTCTTTAATAATTCTAGTTTCTACTCTTACTACATATTTTGTTCCTATAGTTTCTATTTCTAACCATTCTATCTTATCTCTATTTTTATTTATTAAATCTTCCTTTATTTTATTTAGTTTTTTATAATCTTTTTTTAAAGTTTTTTCTTTTATTCCATAACTTTTTAATTCTTGTTTTAAGAAGTTTCTTGTTTCTTCATCATTATGTATTATATCTACTTCGTATATTATATTGCACAGGAATATTAATAAAGCGTATCCTAGTATCATGCTTATTATTATATATTTGTTTTTGTTTATTTCTTTTTTTATTTTTATTAGTCCATATTCTTCTTTTTTTTCTATATTGTATATTGTTTTTAATTTTTTTACTTTTTCATAATCTTTTTCATATATAATTAGTTCTATTTGCTCTTTATTTATTTGATTACTTTTTAGAATATCTATATTATTATTATTTAATCTTATTATGAATCTATTTGTGTTTTTGCCGGTTATTATTAGTTTTATTTTACTTTTTAATTTATATATTATTTTGTTTTTCATGATTTCATCTCTATTTCTTTAATACTTCCTGTTATTAGTATTTCATTGTTTAAGAGTTTTCTGACTGTTATATTTTCTCCTTTTATATTTATTTTTCCATATTCATATTTTACTATTATTTTATCTATATCTAGATATTCTATCTTTTCATAGTTTGATATATCTATTTTATTATTTAGTATTATCATTTTGAATTCATCTTCTAATAAATAGTCTCTTACTTTTCTTACTAGGTTCATGTTATCACCTATATAAGTTTATTGTTTTATTATTATTTTTATGTTTTTTTCGAAATTACTCTTTTTAACAATCAGTAATTTTATTTTTACTAATATTCAATTTCTGTATACAAATTTTAATTATCTGTGTTTTTTGGTTTACCGATATTTAAAAAGGCTCATTTGTATTATATTTTTATATTTGTTATAGTGTGTTTATGGAAACATTAAGCGCTTAATTTTCCTTATTGAAAGGAGAATTTTATGGATTATAATTTGAAGAAAAAATTAGAAAGTAAAGGGTTTAAATTTAAGTATCCTCCTAAACCTGGATATGTTGTACCTCTTACTGATGATAGAATGTTTAGAATATTTTGTCGTGATAAAAATAATAGAAAATTTGTAGCTAAACTTATTAATTTAGTTACTGGTATTGATTATGATTTACTTATAGAAAAAATGGTGATTATTGATTCAACTATTTCAGATGATAGTATTTCTAATCATTTGAATGATCAAGATGTTGTTGTTACAATAAATAATACAACATTAAATCTTGAAATGAGTACAAATCTTTATAATAACAAAAGAAAGAATGAAAGAACTGCTTTTAAGTATGCAGGTAATCAATATAAAGTTGGTAGTTTATATGAAGATGAAGTTTATATATTTTATCAAATATGTATTGAAAATTATGAATTATTTAAAAATGACTTTCTAATAAATGAAGTTAATATGATTAACGTTACAAGTGGTAAATATGAAGTTGAAACAAATGAATTTAAAAAATTTCATATTAACTTGAAAAAATTAGATGATGGGTGTTATAATAGTTACGAAGAAGTTAATAAATTCTTTAAATTTTTCACTCTTGATAAAGAGAAAAATTTAGAAGAATTATCTAAGGGAGATGAAATATTAATGGAAGCGTATGAACATTTAAAAAGTTTAAGTCATGATTCTATACCAATGAGTAAATTAGAAGAACAAGAACTTGATGAGTATTGTCAAAGATTAGCTATTATGGATGCGAAGAATGATGGTATTAAACAAAGAAATATTGAAATAGCTAAGAATCTATTATCTGAAAATATAGATATAAATATAATATCGAAATCAACAGGTCTAACAATTGCTGAAATTAAAGATATTATGTAAGTAACTATTATATATTTTTCTAAAGGAAACGAGATATTAATGGATGCGTATGAACATTTAAAAAGTTTAAGTCATGACTCTATACCAATGAGCAAACTAGAAGAACAGGAACTTGATGAGTATTGTCAAAGATTAGCTATTATGGATGCGAAAAAAGAAGGAAAGATTGAAATAGCTAAGAAGTCATTAGAGAAAGGTCTTGATGTTGATGTTATTTCAACAATAACCGGTTTATCTATTGAAGAAATAAATAATTTGTAATCAAAAAACTATATAGATTTTGTCTATATAGTTTTAATTTTATTCATCTCTTAATTGAGCACCTGTTTTTTTATTTAATTCATTTACCACATTATCAATTATTGAATTAATTTCTTCTGATGTCATTGTAACATTATCATTTTCAATTTTTAATTTTATTGTTATTGATTTTTTACCTTCAGGTATTTGATTACCTCTATATTCTTCGATAAAATCAAATTTTTTAATTTGTTTTTTTATTTCACTTGAGATATCTCCCCATGTAATTTTTTCATCAACAATTATTGATATATCCTTCTCTACTAGTGGAAGTTGTGGTAAGTGTTCGAATTCATTTGTTCTTGATGTTAAAGGCACTAATTCATCAAAGTTAATTTCAAACATTGCGGCATTTGTATGTTTGATTTTTGAATCAGCCATTGTTGCTACTGATAGAAGGCCTATATTTCCTATTATTTTATCATTTAGTTTTATATCTAGATATGCATTGATATCTGCCCATGATGGTTTTGATGATTTATCGAATGTTAATTCTTTCATATGACAATATTCAGCCATATTCTCAATTAGCCCTTTTGCTTTTAAGAATGCTTCTTTTGCATTTTTTTCTACTATACAACCACATAACATTTTCTTGTGAATTGGTAAAGTTTCATCTTTAGATGATGGGTGGTATTCTCCTTTTTCGTATACTTGGGCGATTTCATACATTTTGAAAGAATCAAAGTATCTCAAGTTTTTTGATATTGCTTCAAGCATATTTGGAATTAATGAATTTCTTAGATGAGCTGTTTCTGGTGATGGTGGTGTTGCAAGTCTTACCATTTTTGTTTTATCCATTCGTGCTGCATCTATATATTTTTCATCTGTCCATGAGTATGTAAATATTTCATTTAAACCGCATCTATTAGAAAGATATTCTTTTATTCTTCTCTCTAATAACATTTTATTTTGAATTATTGCATGTTCAATCTTTATACCTAATGGTGTTGGTTCAAAGCTATCATAGCTTAAAATTCTGGCAATATCTCCTAAAATGTCATCTTTTATTGATACATCACCAGTTGATCTCCATACAGGTGATATAACGTGATATGTTTCATCTTTATATGATACTTCATATCCAAGTCTTGTTAATATTCTTTCTATTGTTTCTCTTGATAATTCTTTTCCAAGACGGATATCTAAGAATTTTTTAGGAACATCTATTTCTGTTCTGATTGTTTTTGTTGGATATTCATCATTATATGAAATAATTTCACTTTTTGGGAATATTTCTTTTATTAGTTCTAATGCTAATGATAATCCTTGATCTACTCTTTGCGTATCAATATTTTTTTCAAACCTTATTGATGCATCAGTTTTTTCATCAAATTTCTTTTCTGAATTTCTGATTGTTTTAGCAGTAAAGTTTGCTACTTCTAATAGAACACCTGTTGTTTCTGGTAAAATTGAATCCTTAATTCCACCCTTTATTCCAGCTAAGGCCATAGGTTCTTTTGTATCACATATTACTAAATCTTCTTCGTCTAATTCAACAACATTTTTATCAAGTAATACTAAACTTTCTCCTTTTTTTGCATTTCTTACAACTATCTTTTTCCCTTCAACGTGTGTTCTATCAAATGCATGTAATGGTTGACCTGTTGCAATCATGACATAATTTGTTATATCGACTATTGCATTTATTGGTCTTAGTCCGCAATTTACAAGTGCTGTTTGCATCCATAGCGGCGATTTTTTGTTTTCTATATTATCAATTTCTACTGCGACATATCTATAACACTTTTCAGGATTTCTAATTTCCACTTCATATTTTGGAAGATTTTCTTGTGGTTTTTTTATTTTAAATTCTTTTAATGGTAAGTCATATATTGTTGATAATTCACGTGCCACCCCATAGTGTCCCCATAAGTCAGGTCTATTTGTTAATGATTTATTATCGATTTCTATAACTATATCATTCATTTCAATTAGTTCTGATATATTTTGTCCAGGATAACATTTTGTTTCACTTAAATCGACGATTTCTCTTTCGTCTTTTGGTGGAAAGAAATCATTTAAATAAACTTCTTCTGCTCCACAAATCATTCCATATGATTCGATTCCTCTCATCTCTGTTTTTTCAATTTTTACAGGTTCGCCTTCACCATGCCAAATAACTTCAGCTCCTGGTTTAGATACAACAACATACTCATTTTCATATAAGTTTGATCCTCCACATACTATTTGTACAGGCTCTTTTTCTCCAATGTCTGTTATACAAATTTTTAATTTATCTGCATTTGGATGTTGTTTTACCTCTAATATTTTTCCAACAACAATATTATGATATTTTTCACTTACATCTTCTACAGATTCAACTTCTACAGTTCGTAGTGTTAAATCATATGCAATTTGTTTTGGAGTGATATTTTCTGGTATGTCTATATATTTTTTTACTAAATTTAATGATACTCTCATTTTGTTTCCTCCTATTTAAATTGATTTAAAAATCTTAAGTCTGCACTACGAAGTAATCTTATGTCATCTACTCCATAACGCATCATTACTAATCTATCAAGTCCTATATTAATATAGAATCCTGTCCAAATTTCCGGATCTAAATTAGATGATTTTAATACATTCGGATGAATTACTCCACCAGGCATTACTTCTATCCAACCATTGTGATTGCATACTCTACAGCCTTTTCCATTGCATACAAGGCATTCCATGTCTATTTCGTATCCAGGTTCAACAAATGGAAAGAATCCCTCTCTCATTCTTACATTTACTTTTTGACCAAATACTTTTTCTAATATTGTTTGTATTAGAACAATTCCTGATGAGAATGAGATATCTTTATCAACTATAAGTGCTTCGTATTGGAAGAAGTCTCTTTCGTGTCTTGCATCTATATCTTCATTTCTAAATACTCTTCCTGGATATACAAATCGTGCTGGTGCTCCATGCTCTAATAAATATCTAACTGAACCACCAGTTAAGTGTGGTCTAAGGCATAGTCTTTCTGCACCATTTTTATTTTCAGTTCCTTCAAGCCAATATGTATCCATACATTGACGTGCTGGATGATCCGGAGCAAAGTTTAGATTATCAAAAGCATATTTTTCGCTACTTATTTCGTCTTCACTGTATATTTCAAAACCTAGTGATAGGAAAGCATCGTTCAAGTCATAACACATTTGTGTAATTGGATGTAGTTTTCCTTCATTTATTTTTTTCCCTGGTAAAGTTAAGTCTAGTGGTTCATCTAAAACACTTTTTAATGAAATCAATTCTTCTTCTTTTTGTTTTAATTCGTTTTCTAAATTATTTCTTACTTCAGTTGTTTTTATTCCAATCTCTTTCTTTTCTTCTGTAGTTAAGTCTTTAAATGATTTCATTATTTCACTTAGTCCACTACTTTTACCAAATAATTCTTTTTTTAGTTCTTGTAGTTTTTCGATATCTTTTGTTTCTTTTATTTTTCTTATTCCTTCTTCTAGAATAATTTGTAATTTTTCTTGCATATTCATCATTCCTTTCAAAAAAAAATCCATGAATTTAAGGACGAAAACCGCGGTACCACCTTAATTCATAGATTTACTATGCACTCTTAATCTTTAACGCAGATATACGTTATAACTTTTCATTATAAAGCTTGCTAGATGAATTCATAAAATGTTATTACTGATTTTCACCAACCATCAGTTCTCTACTAACAACTTAGATTATTACTACTTCTAGGTCTTTGCTTTTGATGTTTTTATTATATATTATTTTTTTTTATTTGTAAACTATTTTTTAAATTATTTCTATTTGCATTAGATTTGTATTTGAGTTTTGTCCTCTTTTACTGAATCCACCAGTTATTACTACTTTGTCGTTTTCTTTTAAATCATATAGTTTTGTAGCAATTTTAATTGTTTCTTCTACTATTTCATCTGTTGTTTCTAGTACTGGTACTACTGTTGTTTCTACTCCGTAACATAATTGTAGTGATCTTGATATTTTTTCATTTGGAGTAGTAGCTAAGATAGGACAGTTTGGTTTCATATTTGATACTTTTCTAGCTGTATATCCTGATAGAGTTGATGCAATTATTAATTTTGCGTCTATAGAGTTTGCTGCTTCTACAGTACTATAAGCTATCATTTCTGAGATATTATTTTTTCTTCCGAAGTTATAGTTTCTATCTATTTTACTATGTTTTTCAGCTTCCATACAAATTTCAGCCATTGTTCTTACTGTTTCTACTGGGAATGCCCCTACTGCAGTTTCTCCTGATAGCATTACTGCGTCTGTTCCATCTAATACTGCTTGTGTTACGTCTGTAATTTCTGCACGTGTTGGTCTACTACTATTTTTCATTGATTCTAACATTTCTGTTGCGACTATTACATTTTTTGCGTGAGCTCTAGCAGCATTTATTAATTGTTTTTGATAGAATGGTATTTTTTCCATTGGGCATTCTGTTCCAAGGTCACCACGCGCCACCATTACACCGTCTGCTTCTTCAAGAATTTCGTCTATATTTTTTATTCCTTCTTCTGATTCTATTTTAGCGATTATTTTCATGTTGGATTTTTTTCTATTTAGTATTTCTTTTATTTCTAGAATATCTTTTTTACATGTTACGAATGACGCTGCTAGGAAGTCTCCGTCGTTATCGCATGCGAATTCTATGTCTTGTTTATCTACTTCTGACATAAATGGAATACTTAAGTTTACTCCTGGAACTGATAAGCTTTTTTTATTTCCAAGTATTCCACCATTTACTATTTTTCCTACTAAATAGTTTTCTTGTTTTTCTATTATTTCTATGCTCATTAGTCCATTTTCTAGTAGTATAGTATTTCCTACATTTATACTATCTAGTGCTTCTGGATGATTTACTGAGAACTCTTCTTCTGTTCCTAAAATGTGTTCTTTTACAATTTTTATTGTTTTTCCTTCTACTAGTTCTATTTTATCGTTTACTAGTTTGTCATTTCTAAATTCTGGTCCTTTTGTATCGTACATTATTGCGATGTCTTTTTTAGTTATTTCTCTTACCTTATTTATTACATCTAATGTTTCAAATCTGTTTTTATTGTCTGCATGTGAACAGTTAATTCTTGCCACATTCATTCCACTGTTAACCATTTGTGTTAATGTATCTACATTTATACTTGCAGGTCCCATACTGCATACTATTTTTGTTTTTTTCACTTCAACAACTCCTTTACCCAAGAAAACACTATACACTATTTTCTTTATGAAAGCAAGTAAGTTTTTTTATTTTTGCCAGTTACCTATATATTTATCAAATATTTCTTTTGAAATTATACTTCCAGAGAATTTTGCATACTTATCCTTTATTTGTCTTTGTCTATAATTTCTTTCTTCTTGTAGTTTTTTACTCATTTCTAATGTTTCTTGAAGATCTGTTAAATATTTTTTGCTTTGAGATATTTTTTCATTTGTATTAGATGCTCTTGTACCAACTTCATCTTGGAGTGGTTTTAAGTCTTGATCATTTTGTTCTTCCTGTTTTTTTATAGTTATAACGAATAACTCTTTAAAAATTTCTTGAATATTTTTTACTACTTCATAAGTGGTTTTTCTTTTTTGTATTTGTGTTATTTCTTCAAGTAATTCTTTAAGCGCTGAATTTTGGTCGATGCTTTGCAATTTTCTTTTTAAAACAGCTTTATCTTCTTTAAATAATGCTTGTAACATTGTTTCTTCTCCAACTATCATTTCTAATTGTTGTGTTAGCATCATTGCGATATAATTAGGATTTTCCTCCAAGCTTCTATTTAGTAATCTGGATGCTAAAAGTTCTATATATGCTTTTGTTAATCCTTCGTATTCTATTATTCCTATGTTATTTATATTTCCAAATCCGCATGATGTTGTTTTTTTCTTTTTATTGTGACTTGTTGATGCAATTTGTATAAATCCGCATAACAAAGCATAATTAATTAATTGTTTTTGTTCTTCTTCTGATTTTGCAATGTTACTTATAGCAACCAAGTTTATTATTATTTTTCTTTCATAATCGCATTCGTATATTTCCGGCGACTCTTTTATTTGTTGATTCATCATTATACTATAAATTCCTTTATTTGCGTCAAAATTCTTTTGTGGTAATGAATTTTTTAAAAGAAACTTTTTTAGTATTGTTTGCATTTCTTTATAATCCATATTTTCCCCCTATAATTTGCATTTATAATATCAAACAATTTAAAAAAAAGCAATATTAAATATTGTCTTTTATCCATTCTATTATAAGCGTGACTATATAGTCTATTTCGTGTTCTGTTAGTTCTTTATTTTTTTTAATATGGTGCCATTTTTCTAAGCATCCTCTACAACATGTTGCGGTTGCGTGTTGTGCGATAAATACTGGATGATTTTTCATAGGTGTTTGTTTTCCATCGTTTTCTATATATTCTGGTTTTAGTCTTTCATTTATTATTTTATATGCATGTTTTTCTATTTCTTCTATTCCTTTTTCTTTTACATATTCTTTTTCTTTTTTTCTTAGATGAAAACTACTTCTAAATTTTGATTTTTTTAAATTATTTATTTTATTTGTTATTACTTGACTCATTTGTTTTTATAGGATTTACATGTATTACTGCTAAGTAGATTTCATCTATATTTTTTACTATTTCTTTTTCTAGATTATCTGCTATTTCATGGCTTTCAAATGTTGTTAGGTTTCCATCTACATATATTGTTACTGATATTTGATACATGTATCCTATTGGTGTTGAGTTAAAGTGCTTTGTTCTTTTTATTTCTTTGTGTTGTTTTATTATTTTATATACTTCTTGTTTTGTTTCTTCTGCTATTGCTTTGTCCATTAGTATGTCATATGATTCTTTGAATATTCTAATTCCTGTTATTAGTATCCATGTTCCTATTAGTGTTCCTACTATTCCATCAAATATAAAAATATTTTGTCTAGCTAAAATACATGATAGTAGTGTTCCTGTTGTTAGTATACAGTCATTTATGTGGTCTTTTGAGTTTGCTTTTACTAATAAGTTGTTATATTTTTTCCCTATACTTCTTGTATATAAATATAGTGATAATTTTATTATTATTGTTATTATACATACTATTATCAACCAGTTTGAGTATGCATATTTTTTATTTTGTATTAGAGAAAGCGCTCCATCTTTTATTATAATTATTGATGTTAAAATCATAACTATGCTTATTAATAGTGAATATATATATTCTGCTTTGCCATGGCCTAAATTATGGTCTTCATCTTTTGGTTGGCTTGCAATTTTATTTCCAATAAATGTCATTAGTGATGCGAATATGTCTCCTGCACTATTTAGTGAGTCTGCAATCATGGCTTGTGATTTTGTTATAAATCCTATTATACCTTTTATTATTAATAAAAATATATTTCCTATTATTCCTAGTGTACTTGCTTTTTTTGCGCATTTAAATCTATCCATAGTTACCTCCTATATTTATTATATCATATGTAACTAAAAGAAACTACTTTTGTAGTTTCTATTTATTTTCTAAACTTTGATAGTATTCATATCTTTTTATTGCGTTTTCTTTGTTTTGTTTTAACAGTTCTTTTGCTTCTTCTGGATTTATTTTTTCAAGCATATTATATCTTGTTTGGCTTTGTAGGAATTCATCGTATTTATCAAAGTCAGCCTTACTATCTAAGTAAAATTTTTGTTCAATTGGGTTGAAGTGGAATATTGGGAAGTATCCGCTTGATGTTGCTAGTTTTTCCATTTCAATTGTATTTGACATTCCACCTTTTATTCCATGTGATATACATGGTGCGTAAGCAATTATTATTGATGGTCCGTTATAGTTTGTTGCTTCTTTAAATACTTTTAATAATTGATTAGGGTTTGCGCCTAATGATACTTGAGCAACATATACGTGTGGATATGATAGTGCGATTCTAGCTAAGTCTTTTTTTGCATTGTGTTTTCCACTTGTTGTGAATGATGCGATTGATCCTATTTGCGATGATTTTGATGATTGTCCACCAGTATTTGAATATATTTGAGTGTCTAGTACTAAAATATTAACATTGTCTCTTGTAGATAGTACATGGTCTATTCCACCGAATCCAATATCATATGCCCATCCATCTCCACCTATTGTATATACTATTCTTTTTGTTATATATTCTTTTAGTTCTGTTAATTCTTTTGGACATGTATCATAGTTTAGATTTTCATATACTTCTAATGTTTTCTCATAGTCGTCATAGTTGTTTAACCATTTTTCGAATAGTTCTTTGTTTTCGTTTTCTAAGTTGTTTTCCATTATTTCTTTTATTTTATTTCTTTTGAAGTTATTTGCATTTAGTATTCCATATCCAAATTCAGCATTGTCTTCAAATAATGAGTTTGTCCATGGAATTGTGTATGGAGTTGATGGTAGACTTCCTCCATATATTGATGAACATCCTGTAGCGTTTGCGATCATTAAGTTTTCTCCGTATAGTTGTGTTAATAATTTTATATATGAAGTTTCACCGCATCCTGCACATGCTCCGTGGAACTGAAATTTAGGGTTTTTAAATTGTATTGTTTTTACGTTTTCAATTTTTTGTGATTTTGGTTTTATATTTTCATTTAAGTAATCGAATATTTTTTGTTCATTTTCTTTTATTTCTTGCAGCTCTAAAGCTTTAATATTTGCTTTTCCAGGACATGATTTAACACAAAGTCCACATCCTGTACAGTCTTTAACTGATATTCCAATTATAAAGTATCCTTGTTTAGTTAATTCTGGTATACATCTTTCTTTTATGTAGTCTGGAGCATTGTTGTATTCTTCTTCAGTTAATATATATGGTCTTATTACTCCGTGAGGACATACTGTTGCGCACATATTACATTGTATGCAGTTTTGATTTACCCAGAATGGCGCTATGTCTGTTACTCCTCTTTTTTCTTCTTTTGTTGTTCCTGGTTCATAGATACCGTCTTTAGTATTTATAAAGTCTGATACTTTTAGTTCATTTCCTTGTCTTTTTCTCATTGCTTCATAAATATTGTTATAACTTATATCTAAGTTATTTGTTTTTGCATCATTTATATTTATTTCTTTCAAATATTTTTCTGCTTCATCTATAGCTTGGTAGTTGGCGTTTACTATTTCTTCTCCTTTTTTGAAATAGCGTTTTTTTGCATTTTCTTTCATTTCTTGTTTAGCTAAATTGAAATCTACAAGATTAGATAGTTTTAATATTATTGCTTCCATAATTGTGCTGATTTTATTTTGTAGTCCTGTGTTTCTAGCTAGTAGATATGCATTAATTGCATAGAATTTTATATTTTTTTCTTTAATTATTTGTTTTATTTCGCTTGGAATTGTATTATTTAGTTCTTCTTCTGTTTTTATTGTATTTAGTATGAATATTCCGTTTTCTTTTATATTATTTAATGTTTCAAATTCTGTTAGGTATGATTCTTTTGTTACTACAACTATACTTGGGTTTTCTACGTAGTATGTTGATTTAATTTTATTTTCATTGAATCTTAGATGACATGTTGTTACTCCTCCTGATTTTTTTGAATCATATTGGAAGTATCCTTGTACATAGTTGTTTGTATTGTTTCCTATTAATTTCATTATTGATTTTGACGCACTAACCATACCATCTGAGCCATAGCCATATATTAAAAATTCTTTTGAGTTATCTATTTTATAGTTTTCATCTACTTTTAAGCTTTTATTTGTAACATCGTCTTCAATACCTATTGTGAAATCGTTTATAGGGTTATCTAACATATCGTACACTGCTTTTATTTGAGCTGGTGTTGTATTTTTACTTGATAGTCCGTATCTTCCACCTACTATTTTTATGTTTTTATCTTTTAGAGCAGCTACTACATCTAAGTATAGTGGTTCTCCAATACTTCCTGGTTCTTTTGTTCTATCTAGTACGGCAATACTTTCTACAGTTTCAGGTATTTCACTTAACAAGTATTCTTTTGAGAACGGCCTATATAAGTGTACTTCTACTAATCCGTATTCTTTTAAGTCATCTATTGTTTCTTTTATTGTTTCACAAACGGAACCCATTGCGATTATTATTTTTTTTGCGTTAGGGTTACCATAGTAATTGAATGGTTTATAGTTTGTTTTAACTATGCTATTTAATTTTTCCATGTATTCATTTACTTTATCTGGAAGTGCTTCATAGTATTTATTTCTTGCTTCTGTTGCTTGAAAGTATATATCATCATTTTGAGCAGTTCCTCTTGTATTTGGATTGTATGGATTTAGTGATTTTTCTTTGAATTTTTTAAGTGCATCATAGTTTAGTAATTCTTTATAGTCTTCACTTTCTAAAACATCAATTTTGTTTATTTCATGACTTGTCCTAAATCCATCAAAGAAGTGTAAGAATGGCATACTTGAATCTATAGCTGTTAAATGTGCGAGTGCAGCTAAGTAATGAGCATCTTGTACAGATGATGATGCTAACATGGCAAATCCTGTTTGTCTAGTTGCATATATATCTTGATGATCTCCAAATATTGATAGTGCGTGAGTAGCTAAAGATCTTGCTGCCACATGTATTACGCATGGTAACATTTCTCCTGCAATTTTATACATATTTGGTATCATTAATAATAATCCTTGACTTGCTGTGAATGTTGTTGTTAGACATCCTCCTTGTAGTGAACCATGAACAAATCCAGCAGCTCCTGCTTCACTTTGCATTTCTACTACTTTTACTTTGTCACCAAAAATATTTTTTACATTTTTACTACTCCATTCATCACAGTGTTCTGCCATTGGACTTGATGGCGTTATAGGGTAAATTCCCGCTAATTCTGTGAATTGGTATGCAGCCATACTACATGCTTCATTACCATCTACTGTTACTTGTTTTTTCATATTATTCCTCCAATTCTGTTAATTATTATTCCATATTTTTTGATTTTTTGTTGCGAAGAATTATTATAGAAAAAAACATAGGTATTTCTATGTGATTTCATATTATAATTTTCAATGTTTTTGAATTGAATGTTCTCCTTGTTGATTTAATTGATTTTCTTTTTCTTTATATATATTTTTGTTTCTAAAAATCATATCTTCAAATTGATTAAAAAGTTCATCTATATATTTTTCATCTTTATCGAGTCTATTAAAATCTATAGTGATAGTGCAAATTAATGATTCGAGATTATTTGTTATCGCAATGCATTTATTTTTCTTAGAACAATCGCTTTCCGGCCATATTCTTAATTCTTTTACGATAGGCTGTGATAACTTATCTTGCGGTAATGCTTTTCGTGTGACAATATATTTTTCTCCGTTAATATTTCTATCTTCAATATCTATTTCTTTATTGTATTTGCCATTTTGTGTCAGTCCGGGATGGAACTCAATAAATTTTGTCCTTAAAAACTCAGTGTTAATTGCATTATTTGTTAGTCTGAAATTAAATAATCCCATATTTTTCCTTCTTCCTATATGTATTATATCATTTTTATATAGATTATACAATTTTGTTTTTAAGAATAACTTTAAATATATTAAAACACATAGTTCCAATTATTCTATGTGTTTTGTATTACTTACCTATTTTTAATAATGAAATATTTGTTTTCTGTAAGTTATAACAGGTGTTTCTTTAATTGTTTGTGTTTCTATCTTTTTTCCATTTTTAGTAATATGTGTTTGCCCAATTATTTGATTTGGCATTTGAATTGGATGTTCAAAGTGTCCATATCTTCTTTCGAATTCTGCGCATAAATCAGCTAGATATTTATTGGTTTGTTGTGCTTCTTCCGATAATTCATCCGATCTTCTTATACATTCGTTTAATACTCTGATTTTTTCACCCAAATTTCTAAGATAATGGAATTCTTTGCTATGTTCTGTCTTAGAAAATTCTTTTTTACTTTCATTATATAGTTCTTTAATCATTTTATCAACTTGACCATATCTTATTTCTTTTGATATTGTTGTTAAAGGTCCGAATGTTATTATTGTCTTTTGATTTTCATTTTTTTCACTTGGCGTTTCAATTTTTAATACATCAAACCTGTCTATTTTACTTTGTTTTTCTTTTGAAAACTTATCATGTCCTACTGTATAAATATTATTGTTCTCATTATATCCCATTCCGAAACATATTAATGAATCATCATATTCTTTTAATAGTTTTATTACACTAGCATAAATGTTTAAATTAATTACTCTTCGTGCTACTTCAATTTGATTAATTTTTTTTAGTATTTCTTCATCAAATGTTTGGTCACTTTGTACATCTATTCTTAATCTTAACAAATCCATTAACCAATTTTTTAACTTTTCGCTACTATATTCCCCATTATATTCTAATATTTCGTTTATTAATTTTGATAGAGTTATTTCGTATCCAGGAATTATAAATTCCTGTTGTATTTTTAATATATCAGTGTGTGTTGCCATAAGTATTTCTCCTTTTCTTTAAATATATTTTATATTTTTAATGTTTAAAATGTCAATATTTTTTGATTATTTTGTATCTTTTATAAATTTTTCTAATTTTTCATCTGAGTAGTTTGTTATTTTACCTGTTGGCAGTATTAATAGTCTATCTATATTTATTTGTTTTATGAAGTCTATATTATGGCTTACTACTATTATTGTTCCTTCATAGTTTTTGAAGTTTTCTCCTATTATTTTTTGTGTTTCAGGATCTAGGTGATTCGTTGGTTCGTCTAGTATTAGAAGGTTTGCTTTTTCTAGTAGTATTTTACATAGTGATAGTCTAGCTTTTTCTCCAGGAGATAAGACATTGGCTTTTTTAAATACATCGTCTCCATAGAATAAGAATCTTCCTAGTATTGTTCTTAGTTCTTTTTCACTATATTCTTTTTTGTCTACGTTTTGTAGTACTGTTTTATTTAGGTCTAGTAGTTCTAGTTCTTGGGCATAGTACGCTATATCTGTTTTATTTCCATACCAAATATTTCCTTTTGTTGGTTTCAGTTTTCCTATTATTAGTTTTAATAGTGTTGATTTACCTACACCATTTACTCCTACTATTAAGAATCTTTCTCTATTTGTTATTTGTATTGATAAGTCTTTATATAGAGGTTCTTTGTTTTCATAATTAAATGATATATCATTTATTTTTATTGGTATTTTTGATCCTTCTCGATTTGGCTTTATATTTAGTCTTAGTTTATTATATTTCTTTTCTCTTAGTTCTAGGTTTTCTAGTTTTTTAGCTAGTTTTTTTTCTCTATCTTTTCCCATTTTCTTTAATGCATGGTTTGTTTGGGAAGCTTGTTGTGCTTTTTTTATAAAAGTTTGTAATTCTTTTATTTCTTTTTCTTCTTTTTCAATTCTTTTTTCTTTTAGTTCTTGTTCTAGTTCTAATTTCTTTTTATATGTATCGTAGTTTCCGTCGTATATAGTTATTTTTTTTGAAATTTTATTTATATACATTATTTTATTTACTATGTTATTTAAGAATTTTACATCATGGCTTATTACTAATACCATTCCTTTATAGTTTTTTAGATAATTTTCTACATAGGTTCTTGTTTTTTCATCTAAGTGGTTTGTCGGTTCATCTAATAGTAGTATTTCTCTTTTTGAGTATAATAGTCTTGCGAATGCGATTTTTGATTTTTGTCCACCTGATAAATCATTTAGTTTCATATCTAATAAATCAATATCTATATCCATGTTTTCTATTATTTTTAGTAGTATGCTTTCATATTTGTAGTAGTCATAGTATTCTAGTTTTTCTTGTATTCTTGATATTCTTTTTAGTGTTTTATCGCTTGGATCGTTTGATGCCTCTATATATAAGTCTTGTAATTGTTGTTCTAGTTCTTTTATTGGTCTTCCTTCTTCTAGATATTCAAGTACTGTTATATTTTCATTTTCTATTATTATTTCTTGTGGTAGATATCCTACTGTTTTTTTATTTATTATTTTTCCGTTATCTAATTGGTGTTCACCCAATATAACTTTAAATAGAGTTGTTTTACCAGCACCATTTACTCCTACTACTCCTACTTTATCATTTTCTTTTATTTCAAATGAGGTATTATCATATATTAGATTTTCACCAAATGTAAGTGTTAAGTTTGAACCTCTCATGTAAATCACCTTTATCAATTATACAAAAAATATGGATTTTAGTCCATATTTTCTTGTGTTAGAAAATTCGAGATTTCCGAATTTACTTTTTGTTTTTTAACTTTTGTTAATAGAAGTATTTAATTGAACTTGTCAGTATTTCTGACATGTTGTTTTTTTTCATTAGTATACCTTATTAGAGCGCTTCATTTTTATTATATATTATCATTTTGTCTTTGTCTATCTTTCAATTTGTGCATTAGTACAATCATTAGTATTTCTGATATAAATTTTGATACATAAAGATTAAATTTTAGTGATAGTATTAATATTATTATTGTACTTACTATTATTTTTCCAATATTTATTAGGTTATTTTTGAATAATTCGTCTTTTTGTTTTTCTGTATTTATTGTTATATAGCTTAAACTTGCGCACATTATTCCTGAGATGATATTTGATAGTATTATTTTGTTTGTTAGTTTATGTAGTGTTAGAAATAGTATAAATTCTAATATAAATAGTAGTATTGATAGTCTTTTATATTTTATAATTTGTTTATATATTCTAGATGAGTCTCTAACTGTTTTGAAATGTGATCCTTTATTATTATCAATATATATTGTTTTTATTTCTATTTCTTTATATTTTATATTTCTTTGTTTTAAGCCTAACAATATATTCATCTCATATTCAAATCTTTCACCTTTTGTTTCTAACATATATTCTGTTAGTTGTTCTTCAAAGGCTCTAAGTCCTGATTGAGTATCATAGATGTCTTGTTCTGTAGCAAGTGAAAATACATATTTTGTTATTGCATTTCCTATTTTACTTCTAAGTGGAACATTGTCTTTTCTTAGTCTTTTTCCTATTGCGAGTGTATCTGGGTGTTCTTTTACATAGTTACATAAGTTTAATGCATCGCTTGCTTGATGTTGACCATCGCAGTCTACAATTACAATTATGTAGTCTTTATAGTTATCTTTTACATATTCTATTCCCTTTTTTATTGCGTATCCTTTTCCTCTATTTGTTGGATATGATATTACCTTTGTTCCACATTCATTAAAGTATTTTTCATATTTTATGTCTGATCCATCATTTATAACTACTACATCAAATTTGTTTTCTTTTAAGTCATCTACTACTTTTTTTAGTTTTTCGTCTGGTTCATATGTTGGAACTAGTGCGACATATTTTATTTCTTTCATGGTACACCTCTTAAAAATCTATATATTTATTAAAGTCTATATTCATTAGTTTGTTTGTATTAGTTTTTATTTCTTCTAAAAGTTTATCTTTTATTTTATATGTTAGTTCTAAATCTTCTTTTGTTATATCATTTTTTTCATATGCTTCTATTAATTCATCTTCGTCTTGTATTCTAATTTCACCATTCAGATATATTATATCTAGATATAAATCATCATAACATGGTATATTTGTTTTTTCATATAATCCATTGTTTTTTGTTATATCAAAATAATATTCTAGTGGTGTTTTATTATTATCTAAGAATAGTCTCATTGCGTAGTTTTCATTTTTGGGTACTACTTCAAATACATAGTATCCATTGTCCATTACTACAAGTCCGTTTTTTAGTATAAATTTTTCTCTTACATCTATTAGTTTTTTTACTGCAACGTAGTATTCTTCTTCATCCAAATATATTTTTATTTGATATTTTTCTACATCTCTTAGATAGGTATTACTTATTATTTTCTTTTTCATACTACCACCTGTATCTATTATATATTTTATATATTTTTTTTACAATATAAAAAGACTAATTTTTATTAGTCTTAATTATCAATGCACGCATTGCTTAATACTGTTACACTCAATAAGTCATTATCACTTGCGTGTTCTACAAATTTTATTTTTCTTGATTCATAGTCTATACTTCTTATATGTTCACATAAAACTGATCCTTTTATTTTTTTTGAATCTTGTAATTCATAATGTGTTGGAAACTCTTTGGTATTTGATGCTATAGGACATAGTATTACCATTTTTGTATTGATATTAAATACGTCATTACTTATAACTATTGCTGGGCGAATCCCTTTTTGCTCATGTCCTTTTGTCGGATTAAAATCTAAGTATACAATATCACCTTGTTTAGGAATGTATTTTACCATATTTCCCTACCTTGTGGTTCATCCCATTCAAAATCTTTAGCTAGATTTTCTCCATT
>CAKJXT010000083.1 GCA_918219625.1 Bacilli bacterium | reverse complement strand
TTATAACACAACCAGATTAAAGTCAAAAACTAAGAAAAAGAGAAAAACTTACACAAAAAGAGAAAAATAATTTTTTCTCTTTTTAATCTACTGCTTTTTTATTGATGTCTCCTAAACAGGGTTCACATCAGTTTTTATGCTTTTTTTGTTATTTGTCTTTATTTTTTTTGTTATATAGTGTAAAATGGATATAGTAGAAAAGAGGTTATATGGGACTTTTTGATAAATTTAAGAATGTTTTTAGTAAGAATAAAGAGGAACAAAAAGATATTATTTCATATGAAGAGGGTCTTAAAAAAACAAGAAATGAATTTACTTCTAAATTAAGTCTTTTGAATAGAAGATATAAAAAAGTTAGCCCTGAGTATTTTGAAGAATTAGAAGAGATACTTATTATGGCTGATATAGGTGTTAATACTGTAATGGATTTTGTAGATAGACTTAAGAAGAGAGTTAAAAAAGAAAATATAGTTGATTCGGCTGATTTATTAGAAATTATTGTTGATGAGATGTTTATTATATATGTCAATAATGATGTTATAGTAAATAAGATTAATTATTCTAATGATGGTCCTACTGTTATTTTGTTTGTTGGTGTTAATGGTGTAGGAAAGACCACTACTATTGGTAAACTTGCTTATAAGTTAGTTAACGAAGGTAAGAAGGTTTTACTTGTAGCAGGTGATACATTTAGAGCTGGCGCAATAGAACAAATAAATGAGTGGGGAGAACGTACAGGGTGCAGAGTTATTTCAAATGAATCTAAAGATCCTAGCAGTGTTATTTATGATGGAATAGATGTTGCATTAAAGGATAATTATGATGTTGTTTTAGTTGATACAGCTGGTAGGCTTCAAAATAAAGATAATCTTATGAAAGAATTAGAAAAGATTAATAAGGTTATTGGTAAATTGATTCCTGGAGCTCCGCACGAGACATTGCTAGTTATTGATGCAACAACTGGTCAAAATGGTATTAGTCAGGCCAAAAGTTTTAAAGAAATTACTAATATAACTGGTATTGTTTTAACTAAGCTTGATGGTACTGCAAAAGGTGGAATTGTTTTGGCTATAAAAGAAGCTGTTGGTATTCCTGTTAAATATGTTGGCTTAGGTGAACAAAAGGAAGATTTAAGAGTGTTCGACATTGAAAAATATATATATGGTTTGTTTAAGAATATGGAGGATAATAATGAGTAAGAGTGAAGTAAAAGTTAAGAGAGGAAGACCTAGAAAAGCAGATAGTATAATTTCTTTAGAGGAGGCTAGCAGTGTATATCATGTTAGTTTACTTGCACAAGCAGTTTGTGTTATAGGCATTCTTGCGATAGCTGTACTTGCAATATTTGAGCATAGTTTTACTGTACCAATTGAGGTTTTAGTTGGTATAACTTTATTTATAATGGCTTTTAATAATTATAAATTATTTAAAAGAAAAGGTATGACTATTGTTTATGTTATTATTGGTCTTATAAGCTTTATTGTTGGAATTATGGGTTATTTTAAATAATGGAAGAATTTGTTTATTATAATAATTTGTATGATTATTATAAAGAATTGTTGACTGATAAGCAAAGAGATTATTTTGAAGATTATTATCAAAATAATTTAACTTTATCAGAAATGGCCGATAATTATCTAGTAAGTCGTAACGCAATACATAAGCAATTGAAAGAAACTATAAAAATTTTAGAAAATTATGAGACAAAACTCAAATTATGTGATAAAATGAATAAGATAGTAGATCTCGTTAAAGATGATAAAAAGTTGTTAAATGAGATAGAAAGAATAATAGGGTGATTTTATGTTTGGAAAGATAGTTTATATTAGCGATAATATGGCTCATGTTGAGATGCAAGAGGGAAGTCCTGTTGCTACTGACTTAATGAATATGCATGTTATATTTGAAGATGCAGATCATAAAGTTATGGGTGAAATTGAAGACATTGATGCTAAATTAATGAAGATTAGATTTTTAGGTGAAATTATTAATGGCAAGTTTGTTGGTGGTGTTCTTAAAAAACCTACGTTAACTGCTAAAATTAGAATAATTTCTAAAGAAGAAGTTCCTCTAATTATGGGTGAGGATTCTCCTACAAGTTTTATATTAGGTACAAGTCCTTTATATGATAATTATCCAGTAAGGGTAGATGTTAATGGATTATGTGCTGGACACATGGCTATATTTGGTAATACTGGTTCCGGTAAATCTTGTGGTGTTGCTAGATTATTACAAAATATATTTACTAAGTCTAAGGTCCCACCTTATAGATCTAATTTCTTTATATTCGATGCTTATGGTGAATATCACAATGCATTTAAGAATATTAATCAAATAAATCCTAATTATAATTTTAAATATTATACAACAAATAAAGCAGATACTGAGGGTGAAAAATTATGTATTCCTCTTTGGTTATTAGATGTTGATGATATGACATTATTATTATCTGCTACAACTCATTCTCAAATTCCAATTATTGAAAGAATGTTAAAAGTTGTTTCTATATTCTCAAAAGATGATGAGTTCGCAACTACATATAAGAACCATTTGATTGCTAAAGCTATTATGACAATTCTTTATACTAATCAAACTGCTAGTTCAAAAAGAAATGATGTTTTCGCAATTATAGCTTCTTGTAGTACTTCTTCATTTAATCTAGAAGCACCTGTTCAAGGTCTTGGTTATACAAGAAAGTTTAGAGATTGTTTCATGATTGATACTCATGGTAACTTCCCTGAAAGTAACTTGATGACTGAGTATATTACAAGTTTTATTAAAGATGAATTAGATGAGTATGAACCAGGTGATCCAGGATTCTATACTTTAAAAGATTTGGAAAAAGCATTAGATTTTACATTAATTTCTGAAGGATTCTTAAGAAATGACGCTACTCATGATGAAGCTATTACTTTGAAAGTTAGATTACATTCAATCGCTATTGGTGAGTATGCTAGATTCTTTGATTATCCACAATACATAACTCGTGATAATTATATTGCTAGTTTAGTATCTGTTGGTAATAGAAAAGCTCAAATTATTAACTTTAACTTTGAAGATGTTGAAGACTGGTTTACTAAAGTTATTAATAAAGTTTATTGTAAAATGTTATTTAATTTCTGTAAAGGACTTCCTAATAGAGCAAGTATACCTTTCCATATATATTTGGAAGAAGCACACCGTGTTGTTCAAAACGATACAGATGTATTTATGATTGGTTATAATATATTTGAAAGAATTGCTAAGGAAGG